>PMNP01000245.1:0-7428 GCA_003161755.1 Ignavibacteriota bacterium
ATGGCATTTGTGATCGGTGGCTCGGCGGCGGCACAGAAACCAGACCGCAGCGCGCCCCCGAAGCTCGGGCCTCCTCCCGTATTGCGTATGGGGGAGATTCAGCATTTGAAACTCGACAACGGTCTCAAGGTTATTCTGTACGAAAAGCATAGCGTTCCGTTGGTGCAAATCAACCTCCTCGTGCGTGCAGGAAGTGTTTGCGATCCTGCTGATGAGCCGGGACTCGCTTCCATGACCGGGTCAATNNACTCGGCGCCGGACTTGGTGTCAACACGGGGTACCACACATTCGACGTTTCTCTCAACGTGCCGGTGACGAAGCTCGATTCGGCACTCTCATTGATGGCGGACGTGGCGCTGCGTCCCACCTTCTCCCAGGCTGATTTCGACCGGAAGAAGACGGAACTCCTGACGTCACTCCTTCAATGGCGCGATGTGCCGAGAATGCTCGCCAATGTGCTGCTGAACCGCTCGATCTTCGGAGGCCATCCGTATGGCATTCCCTCAATCGGGACCGAGCAAAGCCTGCAAAAGCTCACACCTGTTGAACTCAAGGCATTCCACGAGAAATATTTCGTGCCAACTCTTGCCACTCTCGTGGTGGTCGGCGACGTGACAGCCTCGACAATCATGCCCAAGCTGAAGGCTTCATTCGGGAAGTGGAAGGGGACAACACCCGACCTTCCACGGCTTCCGGAAACTCACCAGGTGGATTCATTGCGGATACTTCTCGTCGACAAACCTGGTGCACCTCAATCGGTCATCATCATCGGACGAGTGGGAGTGCCGCGCCTGACTCCTGACTATTATCCCATCGTCGTATTGAATTCCATTCTCGGAGGATCGTTTTCCTCAAGACTCAACATGAATTTGCGCGAACGACACGGTTACACCTATGGTGCAGGGTCGCGATTCGATTTCCGGCCGCTTCCCGGGCCTTTGTACGCTGTGGCAGCCGTGCAGTCTGCCGTAACGGATTCCTCGCTGATCGAATTCATGAATGAACTTCGGGGGATCGTGACATCGCCGCCTTCTGATGCCGAAGTGGAAAGGGCCAGGAACTTCATTGCCTTGAGCTTTCCGTCGCATTTCCAAACGGTTAACCAGATTGCGGGTCAACTCGAGGAGATGGCACTGTATAATCTTCCGGACGATTACTTCAACAACTATATCGATCGGATCCTTTCAGTAACGACCGAACAGACAGGTGTGGTGGCAAAGAAGTATATCGATCCATCGAAGATGATCGTTGTCATTGTGGGCGACCGGGCACAAATCGAACAGAAGATTGTCAATCTGCACTTTGGACCCGTTACGGTGTTATCAGTGGACGACGTGCTCGGTAAAGCCCCTGTGCTGGGGACGAGTCACTGAGAGGTGCATGAAAAACCCGCGACCGTCGCTCAACGCGCTACAAGCTGAAATCGTCCAGTGTCGCGCCTGTCCACGGCTTGTTGCCTGGCGCAAAAAAGTGGCCAATGAGAAAGTCCGNNCGCCGGTTTGCCGATGAAACGTATTGGGGAAAACCGCTGCCGGGGTTCGGCGATGCGCAGGCCCGAGTGGTACTGGTTGGCCTCGCCCCGGCTGCGCACGGAGGGAATAGAACGGGACGTGTCTTCACCGGTGACGAGAGTGGAAGGTGGCTCTTCCGTGCGCTTTATCGAGAGGGGTTTGCCAATCAACCGGAGTCAGTGAGCCGGAACGACGGTCTCCGCCTTACAAACTGCTATGTGACCGCTGCCGTGCGATGTGCACCGCCACAGAACAAACCGCTAACAGAGGAGTTTCGTAACTGCCAACACTTTTTGGAAGAAGAGCTCTTGTTGCTGAAGCACATTCGCGTGGTGGTAGGGCTGGGCGCCAAAGGCTTTGCTGCCGTGTTGAGTGCTCTACAGCATATGGGCATGATCATCTTTTCCCGGCGTCCCGTCTTTGGCCATAAAGTGGAATACAAACTCGGCGACATTTGGGTGCTCGGGTCCTACCATCCGAGTCAGCAGAATACATTCACAGGAAAATTGACTGAAGAGATGCTGCAGGATGTCATGAGAGCTGCACGCCGAAGGATGGAGGAGTAACTGTCCACGAACAACTGGAGCATTTCTTCGTTGTCTCACTCATCAAAGCAGATGGCAGTCCTCGGCGGCCTGGTTCTCTGGTGCGTCCTGCTGCTCGTGATTCGTATCGCTCGATCGGAATCCTTCGAGTTTGTTTCTCTCTGTTGGAATCTTGTTCTTGCCGCGGTTCCACTGGCTGCGAGTCGGAGTCTCCTCCATGCAGACCGGCGTGGAGTTTCGACCACTGGCCAGGTTCTCTGCTTCGCGCTTTGGCTGCTCTTCCTCCCCAACGCCCCGTACATCCTCACGGATCTTGTCCACCTCGTCCCCCAGGAACGTATTCCCCTGTGGTACGATCTTGCTGTGCTTCTGTCATTTGCTGGTACGGGACTGATGTTCGGCTATCTCTCTCTTGTTGATGTTCATGGTCTCGTGGAGAGAAGATTCGGACACAAAACCGGGTGGGTCATTGCGGTGGGTTCGCTGATGCTCTCAGGTTTCGGAATATACCTCGGACGATTCCTCCGGTGGAACAGCTGGGAAGTGGTAACGCGGCCGGAGGGGCTGCTTGCCGATCTCGCCGATCAGCTCATGAATCCCGGAACTCCCATACGCACACTTGCCGTGACTCTTATTTTTGGGCTGACGCTGACGCTCGGCTATGTTGCGTTGCGTATCGTGCCACACGGAAGGCATTCACACGTTGATACGAATCCAAGATAGTCGGTTAACACTAGCTGTAGGCCGGGTCTACGCCAAACGGCGGCGTACAAGTCCTGACCCGGCTTTCAGTAGCCGACTCTGGAGACTTGTCCNNCCTACACCAGTTGTAGAACGGGACTCCAGTCCCGTCTGTGATTAGCCGACTCTGGAGATTTGTCCGCCGTCTTATGGCGGAGTCGGCCTACAAAGATTCTAAAGCACATATTGAACAAGCTCTTCTTTGCAATACGTCCAAGCCCAATCCCTCCAATCATCGACAAGCTTTGCCTCCACCGGATTCATAAGCACATACCTGATGGCCCGAATCAATTCTTCAGAATCGCGGATCACGTGGTCGTAAGTCTCTTCCTGCCAGAAAGCCCCCCGNNCCCCCCGCCGATCAAGCAACGCATTTGCACGGCGAGCCGTAAACTTCTTTATACTTGCGAAGATCTTTGTAACAGGAAATTCAAATCGCTCGATCGTGAGTTCCTGTTTTTTCTCCGCTTGATCTATCGGAAGCTTTGCATCCCCAGTAGCAAAAACTACGTGGACATGGTTCGGCATAATGGTGTGTGCCAACAACTGGAAGGTTCTACGATCCATCGCATGAAGCGAAGAGGAAACAACAGTCGCAATGTCTTCTCGACCCAGCCAGTTCGGGCCTGAGTGATTGGCGTGTAGCAATCTATCGAATTTTCGATTATGGTCCTCTTGAGCCTCACGTAGCAAAGAAGCCCTAGCGGAGGTGTTTGAAATCCCTTCCAATCGATGCCGAAGCATTGCCTGTTCTTCCTGCAATTGCAGGACGACATTGAGTGGCAATGATCCGGCCAGCCGAATTGTTGCCGAGTACCATGCATCTTGGGGTTGGAAGTGCGGGAGGTGGCGGCGGTAGTAGTCCTTTGGGAACATACTTGGCACCTCCATATTGCCGTTGACTGCGTATACTTCGGGCGATGAGCCCGACATTGAATTGGCCAACTCTGAAACCTGTCCGTCGTTTTCTGGCGGAATCACCCAACACTAGCTGTAGGCCGGGTCTNNCGACTCTGGAGAGTCGGCCTACATCTGTTGCAAGAGAGATCGCCCGGACCAGAAACCAATTTGCTAACTCTTCTTCAACCGTATCCTAAACGTCGTTCCCGTTCCCGGTGAACTCTGCTTCACAAACAGCTTCCCCTGGTGGTAGTTCTCAATAATGCGCTTGGAGAGACTTAGTCCGAGTCCCCATCCCCTCTTCTTCGTGCTGAATCCCGGGCGGAACACTTCCTTGTGCAGTTTTGGATCGATTCCCTTGCCGGTGTCGGTGACATCGATCATCAGCCACCGGCCATGACGTTCCATCCTGACACTGATGCGTCCCGTGGGCCCCTCAAGCGCGTCCAGCGCATTCTTCATGAGGTTCTCAATGACCCACTCAAAGAGCTCCCGGTTGATCTCGGCGAAGAATACTTCCTGCGTTTCAATCACCAAATCGATCGACCGGCTTTTGGAGATCCGCTTGGCAATATACTGGATGACTCCCTGGATCACTTCGTTGAGGTTTTCCTCCTTCAGTTTCGGAGTCGATCCGATTTTGGAGAAACGCGCTGCGACCTTGTTCAAGCGCTCGACGTCCTGTTGCATCTCCGCCGTGGTTTCGCTCAGCTTAGGGTCATCGGCTGCATGTTCCTTGAGCCATTCCATCCATCCCATAAGGCTTGAGAGCGGAGTGCCTAACTGATGGGCAGTCTCCTTGGACATCCCCACCCAGATATTGCTCTGCTCACTTCGTTTGATGTAGCTGAATCCCGTGTACGCGACGAGAATAAACACCGCGCCGAGCGCCATCTCCAGGTACGGGAGCCAGCGGAGCTCGGTGACGAGTTCTGATTCGCCGTAGTGTATCCAGTTGATGACCACCGTATCGTGGTAGGCCATGGCAATAGGCTTGTTGGCGTGATCCATTTCCGCAATCTTCTTCCTCAGGAAGACGATGCGATCCTTCGGCGAGAGGAGGGAGTCAGGGAGATTTTTCGCATAGATGGGGTTATTGTCGCGATCGCTCAGAACCACCGGGAAATCAACGGTGCGAAGGACTTCGTCGAACAGGAAAGTCAGATCACCCGTCGACGATCCCTCGCTGGCGAGATACTCATACGATTTGCTGTAGAGGTCGACGATCTTCCGCTCGTGGGCAAGGAGCTGGTTGGTAAGCCTCTGCGAGTAGATGAGCATGCCGACCACAAATCCGGAGGCGAGAATCAGAAGGACAATTTTGAAACGGGCTGCCAGGGAAGAGTACATGGGGCCTTCCGATGGACTGGGGAGGTTAGGGGCTGCACTTTTATTATCCGAGAATAATTGTCTGATCGCGTCTCGGTCCTACCGAGATCAACCAGAGCTTTGTTCCCGTGAGTTTTGCCATGGCGTCGAGGTAACGCCTGGCATTGTGGGGGAGTTCCTCGACATGGGTAATGGCGCCAATCGGTGATTTCCACCCCGGATATGTTTCGTAGATCGGCGTGATGGAAGTCAATGTCGGCAGGTCAGTGGGGAATTGTTTCAAGCGTCTGCCCTGGTGTTCGTAGGCGACACAAATCTTGATTTCCTCGAACCCATCAAGGACGTCGAGTTTGGTGACCGCAATGTTTTCGATGCCGTTGATCATGGCGGAATAGCTCATTGCGACCGCATCGAACCAGCCGCAACGGCGCGGCCGGCCGGTGGTGGCGCCGAATTCATGCCCCGTACTGCGGAGAAGTTCTCCCGTTTCATCGAGGAGTTCGGTCGGGAATGGCCCGTTTCCTACACGTGTCGAATACGCCTTTACCACACCGATGACAGATTGGATCCGTGTCGGTGGAATACCAAGCCCCGTGCAGGCTCCGCCTGCAGTGGGGTTTGAAGAGGTGACATAAGGGTAGGTGCCGTGATCAATATCGAGCAACGCGCCCTGTGCGCCTTCGGCCATGACCATCTTGCCGGCATTCAACGCCTGGTTCAGGTACACGGCGGTGTTCGTGACGTACTCGTCGATCTTCTTGTCGAAATCCTGGTACTCCGCAATGATCGCATCGAGGTCGATCTTGGTTTCGCCGTAGATCTTCGTAAGGATCTGGTTCTTTTCCTCGATGTTCGCCTTCAGCTTTGCGGCAAGGACGTCATGGTTCAGAAGGTCAACGATCCTGATGCCGATGCGGAGGAACTTGTCGATATACGCAGGGCCGATTCCCCGCCCGGTGGTGCCGATTTTTGTCGATGTCTGTTCCCGGATGACGTCAAGCTGTTTGTGGTAGGGCATGATAAGATGGGCGTTATGGCTGATGAGCAGCCTGCCCTGCACCGATATGCCCGCCTGCTCGAGCTGTGCGATCTCGCTCATGAGTGCGGCGGGATCGATCACCGCTCCGTTGCCGATGACGCAGACCGTGTTGGGATGGAACATCCCCGAGGGAATGAGATGAAGAACATACTGCCGATCGCCGATCACGACCGTGTGTCCGGCATTGGCTCCGCCCTGGTAACGCGCCACGATGTCGGCGTGTTCGGAGAGCAAGTCGACAATCTTTCCTTTTCCTTCATCGCCCCATTGGGCGCCAAGAATCACCTGAACTGGCATGGCAATTTCCGGATGATAGAGGTGAGCAACTCATGCAAAAAAAACTCCGGCATTCCACTTTTGGAAGCCGGAGGTTGACGAGCTGAATGGGTTACGAAGGCCGGACGCTGGCAACGGCCTCATTGACCGACTGATACACGTCGAACAGTGAACCCAGCTTCGTAATGGAGATCAACGTTGTGATTTTTGCCGAAGCATTGGCGAACCTCAACGATCCTCCGGCGGCTTTCATCGTGCTGATGCCGCCGATGAGGAGTCCGAGGCCGGAACTGTTCATGAATTCCACGCCCTTCAGGTCGATGACAACATTGGTCTTGTGGGCGTCGATCAACTCATGGAGCATCCCATTCAGCGATGCTGCATCCGGTCCGCCCATGAGGTTTCCCTGAAGCGCGATGACTGTGACGCCGGAATGCTGTGAGGTCTTGAATTTCATCGTCATTCCCTCCACGCAAAATCAGTCGATCAGATGAGCTTTGGCATTGGAGCGCTGCACCCATTCGAGGGCAATTGCGCTGGCAATGTAAATNNAGGGCAAAGGCAAACCCGCGAAGCACTTCCCCGCCGAATATCAGCAGCACCACCAACACAACGAAAATGGTGCCGGACGTAATGATCGTTCTGCTCAGAGTTTCATTCAAACTCTTGTTCATAAGCTCTTCGAGAGGCATGCTGCGGAAGATCTTCTGGTTCTCCCTGATGCGATCGAAAATGACGACAGTGTCGTTCATCGACAGGCCGACGAGTGTCAGAAACGCCGCTATCATATTCTGATCGATTTCAAGTCTGAGGACCCCGTCGAAAATCGACACCAATCCAAGAACGATAAGGACATCGTGGAACAGCGCGACAACGGCACCGAAACCATACACGAACTTGAAGCGAACCCACACATATGCCCAGATAAAGATGAGCAGCGCAACGATGGCGTATACTGCGTCACGGCGAAGTTCAGCTCCAATCTTGGGTCCGATCTTGTCCTTCTTCTGGACGACGAATGGGTTGTCCGGGTACGACACCTTCAATCCCGCCTGGATGCGATCGCCGATCGTGGTTCCTTCCCCCT
>PMNP01000245.1:7476-22316 GCA_003161755.1 Ignavibacteriota bacterium
TTGCCGAAGAACCGCATGGAAGAATACTCCTAGTGTGTAGACTAGCCGAAGTTCACCTTCAAGCCGTATTTGTCCGTGAGAATGTTGAAGATCACGCGGGTGATAAAGACCGCACTGATAATGCTGGCCACGATACCAATCATCAACGTCAGGGCAAATCCCTGCACGGGTCCGCTTCCGAACTGGTAAAGGATGATGCCTGTGACGAACGTGATAAGATTCGAATCGAAAATGGCAGTCCAGGCTTTGGCGTATCCCGCATCGATCGCCGCTCTCAGCGTCTTGCCGGTTGCCTGTTCTTNNTCGTAAATCAGCACGTTGGCGTCAACAGCCACAGCGAGCGTCAGAATAATACCCGCAATGCCGGGAAGCGTCAGCGTTCCCTGAAACTCCGCCAGTACGGCCGTAAGAAACAGCAGGCAGAAAATGAGCGCCACATCCGCGACCACGCCTCCGCTTCGGTAATAGAAAACCATAAAGAGCACGGTAAGGAGAACCGCCAAAGAGGAAGCAAAGAGTCCCGCGCGAATGGAGTCTTCACCAAGGGACGGCCCAACCGACCGTTGTTCCACAATATCGACAGGAGCAGGGAGCGCGCCGGCCTTAAGGACGATTTCCAGAAGCCGTGCCTCCTCGATGGTCGACATCCCCTCGATTTGTGAATGCCCTCCGATGATCTTGTTGCGGACAACCGGTGCAGAGAAGACGGAGTTGTCCATGACCACGGCGATCCGCTTGTTGACGTTCGCGCCGGTGATGCGCGCCCACTCATGGGCACCGTCACTGTTCATCTCCATGGTGACAATGGGCCGATTGTAGCTCGGATCCATTTCTGCGCGTGCATTCACAATGACACCGCCGGTAAGCTCGGGTATGTGTTTTACGGGATAGAGAACAAAAAGCTTTTGCCCTTCCTTGGTCGTAAGGCGGAGATCGGCGCGTGCACTCCAGAGAAACTCCATGTCCGGCGGGATGATGCGTCGCACGTCTTCCCGATCGAGAATCCGGCGGACCCTGGCGACATTGCCCTCCGGCACGATCGCCTCACCCGGAGATCGCTGGTCGACAAACACTAGGCTGTTGAGGAACGGATGTTTTGCCTTCGAACCAGCCTCGGTGCTGTCTTCGGCCCCGGTGAGGGAGTCGGACGTGGCTGCTGCAACTGCAGTGGAATCGTGAGTGGAATCCGCTGTCCCAATTCCTTCTGCGGCAAGATGCTGATCGATGGCATTCAACACTCGTGTTGCCACCTCAGGATCCTTCAGGAGTTTGAACTCCAGGAGTGCGGTTTCCCCGACGAGACTCTTGACTTCGGCTTCGTTGGTTACGCCAGGGAGTTCCACAATAATGCGCTCTCCTCCCAGCTTCTGAATCGAGGGTTCGGAGACGCCGTACTGATTCACGCGGTTGCCCACGATTTCCATTGCCCGATCGATGGCCTTCTTCGATTCATCCTCGAGCATGGTGGCAATCTTGTCATTGTCGTCACGAAGATTGCCATAATACCGGCTCATGCGGATATTCCGTTCCTCGCAGAGTTTTCTGAGCAACACCACTGGGTCCGCTTCCGTCGCACGGACGGTAGTGCGGACTCCGGTCATGAGCTGGGTAAACGTCTCATCTTTATTCTTGGCAAGGTCTTCAAGGAGCTTTGTCACGTCCACTTCCAGCACGACCCGCATTCCACCCTGGATATCGAGCCCAAGTTTTATCCGTTTGGCGCGCGCTTCCTTGAGCGCCGTTTCGTGCTGTTCGACGAACTGCAGGCTGTCCTGTCCGCTAAGCTTCCTGAGCTGGTTCGTCAGCTGATAGTCATGATAGGTGGGATACAACAGGTAGAGGGACACCGCAGCTGCAGCGGCGATCATTAAGATTCTTCCTGCATATTTGCGCACCTGAACCTCCGGGGTCAAACGTAAGGGGAACTGCGGACCGCGTATTCTGGAAGGAGAAAACGGTCTCTGTATTGTGAGCCAATAAATATACCCTACCGTTCCCTGAAAGTCAACCGAAAAGGGATTGCATTTCCACGGTGATTCGGGTATATTGGAGGATTCTGCATTCACTTCGCATTTTGAGGAGGTCCTGACTTCGTATGCCTATTATGAACCGTATGCGCGAAAACATGGGGTGGATTTTTGCCTGTCTTGCGGCCCTGTTTCTCATCATGATTGTGTTTGAGTGGGGGATGGATTTGGCCGGACTCCGGACCGGAGGCCGTGGGAGAGATGTCGTCGGCACGGTGAATGGAACAAAAATCACCTACAGGGAATTCAGCGAGCTGCTGAAGGTCTACAGCGATAACATCAAGGAGCAAACAGGGAAGGAACCCGAGGAAGACCAGCTACAACAGCTCCGAAACCAGGTCTGGCAGTCGCTGGTTTCTCAGACACTGGCCGAGCAGGAGGTGAAGAAGCTCGGGCTCACGGTAACCGATCAGGAACTCATCCACTGGGTGCGCGGTCCGAATCCCCCTGAAGACCTCCGCCGGAATTTCGTGGATTCCACCGGGGCATTCCGTCAGGACGTGTACGATCAGTTTCTGAGCAATCCGAACCAGTTCATTCGAGATCCCCAGGGAGAAGATCCCGCGTACGGCAGCAGGTGGCTGGCAAACTATGAAAAGAACCTGCGCCAGCGCAGACTCAACGAGAAACTCCAAAGCTTGATCCTGGCCACAGTACGCGTGAACGAAGGAGAACTGCGTCAGAGATTTATTGAGCAACACGAGAAGGCGAATGCAGAGTTTGTGTTTTTTGATGTCGCGGCGGTGGGCGATAATGATGTCCAGATTACGGACGCCGATCTCAAGGCGTACTACGATGAGAACATCGATCAGTACAAGGTCGCGGCCACGCGCAAACTCAAGTACGTCGTGTTCGTGGACAAACCGACGGAAGCGGATAGCGCGCTGCGTTTGCGGGATGTTGAGGAAGCTGCGAAGCGGGCCAGGAGTGGTGCAGATTTTCTCCAGCTTGTGGGGACGTATTCCGACAGTCCCGACAGCGGAACATATTTCCATCACGGCGAATTGAGTCCCAAATTTGAAAATGCCGTCTTTAGCGGCAAAGTCGGTGACCTCATCGGTCCCATCGCCGACGGCGATGGATACCGGCTGTCGAAAATCCTCGAGCAACGCAAGTCGGAGAAAGAGTACATCCATGCCGAGCAGATCCTTGTAGCGCTGCAGGGGGGGCCGGATTCAACGGTTCTGATCCGGGAAGCCGCACAGATTGCGCGCGAAGCCCGGCAAGGTGCCGCCTTCACAGAATTGAAGGACAAGTACTCCAAGGAACCGGGGTCTGGATTGCAGGAATCCGACATGGGTTGGTTCACTCATGGGCGAGTTTCTCCCCAGATTGAGAAAGCGGCGTTCGGTGCGAAGATCGGCGATGTGATCGGGCCAATCCGCACACCGTCCGGCTGGCAGGTGATTAAGGTGCTGGGACGCGATAGCAGGGAATTGAAACTCGCGACAATCACCGCGAAGATTGAACCGAGCGTGCAGACGAAGAGCGGAAATCAGGATCGGGCGCGCGACTTTGCTGCCAACGCCCGCGAGACGGATTTCGCGAAAGAGGCGCAGCAAACCGGACTCGAAGTTCACGAGTCCAGCCTCATCGAAAAGAGCGTAGTCCN
The DNA here is from genome assembly GCA_003161755.1 of Ignavibacteriota bacterium. Next base: position 11,116 of record PMNP01000245.1, read on the forward strand.
NCGGCATCGGCATGAACGAAATGCTCTCGCGCTGGGTGTTTGACAAGAAAGTCGGCGAGGTCAGTGATCCGTTCAGCATGTTCAGCGGAAATGCCGTCGTGACGATCACCGAGGCGAAAGCGGCAGGGATCCGTCCGTATGAGGAAGTGAAGGAATCCCTTCGGCCTTTTGTGCTCCGCAAAAAGAAGGTTGATCGCGCAGTCCAGCTTGCCAGTGAGCTGAAGGCGAAGCTTGGTCCGTCCGACAGTCTCAACCGTGTTGTTCAGATTGATCCTTCCGCCAAACTTCAATCGACTGGTGAATTTGTTGTCGGTACTCCCGCGCCGGGCGTTGGGGCCGACGCAGCCTTCCTCGGAGGGGTACAGTCGCTTGAGCCTGGCAGAATCTCGGCGCCGATTCGCAGCCTGCGCGGTGCGTACCTGATTCAAGTGGTGTCAAGGACCGCTTTTGACTCGACGGCGTACGCAGCCCAACACGATGCTCTCCTTCAGCGGATGCAGCAGGAGACCAAGAGCCGGTATCTCAATGAGTGGATGGGAAAACTGCGGGAGACCGCCGAGATCGAAGACCATCGGGACCAATTTATCCATTAGTATCCTGCTCTGGATCGGAGGATCGGGAGAGAGGGAATGGCACGTCGCCGCCATGCCGCGATATTCGTTTTGAGTTGTTGCTGCATCACCGCGGCATGGACCGTGCAAGCCCAAGAGCGTCCCTGGAGTGTGCTCATCAAGGGTACTGTTACTACCAGTTCGCAGCTTTATCCAGATCCCGGCTCCCTTGATCCCGTTGTGCGGGGTCAGTCCTACGAATTAAACTCCTCACTCGGCTACGCGGCGGAGGTTCGTTACGCGCTGCCCGAGATCCGTCTCGCTCTCGGCGTTTCCGTAGAGTACATTCACGCAAAGTTCGATCGGTCAATTCAGACGGTGTCGGGAGAGGTGATTCCCATGACCGACGGATACAAGGTCATTCCCGTCGAATTGACGGGTTACTTTATCATCCCCTTTTCTGGTTCCACCATAGGAATGTATATCGGCGCCGGCGGTGGGCTGTACTTTGGCCGCCGGATGCTGGATGAGGCCGGAGCCGAGTCAACTTCCGAATCAGTTTCGCCCGGAGCAGGCATCCATGTGCTGGTGGGAACGAGCTACGAGCCGTTTGCCGGCGTTCAGGTATTGGGCGAGATGAAATTCCGCGACCTCCAATTCCACGGGGTGAACTCCTACAGCGCAAGTCAGACGGTGTACCAGGGCATCACCGTTCCGCTCGAGCAGCACCAGGAATCCCAGATCCACACCGACGGCGTGATATTTCAGATTGGTCTGGCCGTCATTCTTTAGACACTCTGCAACCGAGATTGTTGAATCATGACCCAGTCTGCGGTGACCCATGCTCTCCCGTCTGTTGATGATACCGGGGTACTCCTCTCCCGGATCATGGAACGCTACGATGTCATGACGGAAACGGTGGATGCCGGTGGACGAACGTACTCCATCCTCGCGGTTCGTGATGTGAATCGCCTGGTCGATTCCATTGAACCGGAACTGTTTGCCATTGACGAACGGCTTCCGTATTGGGCCGAGCTCTGGTCGTCGGCTCTGGGACTTGCAGACTGGATCGGAGAGATGCCATGGTCGGGCGGGACGCGTGTTCTTGAACTGGGCTGCGGTCTGGGTCTCGCAGGCATCGCCGCGGCATCAGAAGGGGCAACAGTGGTCATGAGCGACTATGATGATGAGGCATTGATGTTTGCCCGTTACAATGTCCTGANNGTCGATGAAGAGGTATCTATCTCCCGGCGGCACGGTGATGCTTACGGATCCCGATCGTGCGATCGGGAGGGACTTTCTTAGAGAGGCAGCTCAGAGTGGCTTCGACGCCTCGTGCACCTGTGCCGAAGTTTCACGCAGGGCGCGCGTGACTACGCTGACCAGGGTCTTGATGCAAAGGAAGGCGGCATGACCAGACTCAATACTCCCGGTCAGACGCAATTGAGGAAGGAGCGGGTATTCCTTACGGGATTCATGGGTTCCGGCAAGAGCACCATTGGCCCGATCCTGGCGAACACCATTGGGTACGAATTTGTCGATCTTGATCGCTCCATTGAAGAAGTGGAAAAGGAATCGGTCAGCATGATCTTCCGGGATCATGGCGAAGAGTACTTCCGATCGCGGGAACGAACCATGCTCGCGAAGGCGTGCGGGATGATGCATGTCGTGGTCGCCCTCGGCGGCGGGACGTTGGCCGACGAACAGAATCTTCAACTTGTGCATGCCTCGGGCGTGCTGGTATACCTGAAGCTCAGCCGGGAACAGGTCTTTCTTCGTTTGCGGCGGAGGAACGACAGACCGCTCCTTTCAGGGCCGGACGGTATGCCGCTTGATGACAAACAGCTTCACAAGCGCATTGAGGATTTGTACGAAGCACGTGAGCCGCTGTATGCCACGGCCGATCTGACGGTACAAACCGATGAATCCCGGCTCGGTTTGACTGTTGACTCGCTGGTTCGCCAGTTGACGCCCTTGCTGGGCTGACGTCNNGTCCAACCTGCAACTCGTTGCTTATCAACCGGTTGAATACTATATTTCCTTTTGAATTTGGAGGAACTGTGCCCGCATTGACTCAGGATCGCCTGCGTACCCTCATTGACGCCTTCAAAGGCAAGCGGGTGGCCGTTATTGGCGACCTGATGATTGATCAGTATTTCTGGGGATCGGTGCAGCGCGTTTCGCCTGAAGCCCCGGTGCCCATCGTTGAGGTGGAATCTGAATCCGTTCGACTGGGCGGCGCGGCGAACGTGGCGAACAACATTGCCTCTCTCGGTGCGATGCCGCTTCTGGTTGGCCTCGTCGGCAGCGACTATTTTGGAACAGCGTTGCGGGAGATGGTGGGAGAGCTGGGTTTCGACCAGCGGGGAATTGTCGTTGAGGNNACGGATCGCGCCCGACAACGGTGAAATCGCGTGTGATTGCCCAAGCGCAGCATGTCGTGCGCATCGATAAGGAATCCAAAGTCGAATGCCCCGAACATCTCGTCACGAGACTTGTTGACGCAGTGCGGTATAACATTCACGAAATCGACGCGATCATTATTGAAGACTATAACAAGGGTGTGGTGACGCAGATGCTCATTGAAGAGGTTATCGCGGTGGCAAGGAAGTACAATACGATCGTGACCGTGGACCCGAAGTACAATAATTTCTGGACGTACAAGAACGTCACAGTCTTCAAGCCAAACCGCCGCGAAGTCGAGGACGTTCTTGGCGGCCGTTTGAAAACATCTGAAGAGGTGGACGCTGCAGGGAAGAAAATTCTTGAAACACTGGGAGCGGAAAATGTGCTCATCACCAAGGGCGAAGAAGGCATGTCGCTCTTTGAGTCGAACGGGAGTGTCCTGCACATCCCTTCGTCGGCCCGGGTAGTCCAGGATGTCTCGGGCGCAGGCGATTCGGTGATCTCCACCCTGACCGTTGCGTTGGCGGGCGGTACGGATATACATGAAGCATGCACTCTTGCGAGCCATGCCGGAGGCATAGCCGTTGGTGCTGTCGGTATCGTCGCGGTAAAGACTGAGGATCTCCTTGCCTCGATCCTGCAGTCACCAGTCGTGGAGGTTCTTTAGGATGGGACAGGTAGTCTCGCTTGAAACGGCTGTCCGTATTCGCCGCCGCCTGATGCGGGATCACTGCCGTGTGGTGTTCACCAACGGGACATTCGACATTCTTCACCGTGGTCATGTTGAGTATCTGGCCGCTGCACGAAAGCTTGGCGACGTTTTATTTGTTGGACTGAACACCGATGCATCCATTCGGCGCATCAAGGGAAAGGGGCGGCCAATAAATCCGAACCGTGATCGAGCTGCTGTGCTCGCTGCTCTTGGATGCGTCGATTATGTCGTGTTGTTTGGAGAGGACACCCCCGATCGGATCATCCGCCGTTTGCTTCCCGATGTCCTGGTCAAGGGCGCTGATTGGAAACCTGAAGCAATTGTGGGAAGTGATACCGTCCGCGCACATGGCGGGATCGTCAAAACGATCCGACTCACACCTGGAAGATCGACAACTGGTGTCATCGAACGAGTGCTGGAACACTATGCCGCCCGATTCAAACGATGATGCAGGTGAAGGGGATAACGGGTGAAGAAGATTCTCCGCATAGCAGTCTATGGTGTCCTTTCGCTCATCCTGCTTGCATTCTTGATTGCAGGCGCCACGCAGACTCAGTTCTTTCGGGATGAGCTGCGTTCATTGGCGCTTGCCCGTCTTGACTCGCTCCTTGTTGCCGATGTCCACATGGGAGTCATTCGGGGAAACCTGGTGACGGGGTTCTCGGTGGACAGTGTTTCCGTCTCTGTTGATGGCGTTCCCGCGGCGAGCATTGCCCGCATTAATCTCCGCTACAACCTCTTCTCCATCCCCGGCCGTACGATCTCAATCGGTACAATCACGCTCGTTCACCCGGAAATCCATATGGTGCGCGGTTTGGATAGCATATGGAACGTCAAGAAGATCGTCAGGCCGACAAATGACGAAGAGCCGGCCAAACCGTTCAANNTTAGACTTGAAATCCAGGGAGGACGTTTCATTCTCACCGATTCCCTCGCGATGGCTGAGCGCCCGCCGTTGGATTCTCTGCGCGAACATCTCCACAACTTCTCCGTCAACAACATCGATCTTGTTCTGAAAGCAGCAATATCGCCGGAGAACAAGCACGTCGTCATTACTGCACTCAGGGGAGTGTGCGCCTCCCCGCAAATCAATCTCCATCAGCTCTCAGGAGAATTTACTATTCTGCGCAACGAAGTGAGCGTCCGCGACCTCCGCATCGTCACCGACCGATCCTCTCTTGCGTTGACGGCGGAAATGGATCGCGTCGATCTCCTGGGCGGACTGACCATCGGTCAACTCGAGCACTCTCCTGTTCGTCTAGAACTTCGCGGCACTCCCATCGATCTGGCTGAACTGCAACAGCTACTTCCTCCTCTCGAATTCCTGCGTGGAACGACGAGCCTGGATCTCGGGGTGTCGGGTGAATTCGGGAGACTGAAGATTGATCGGCTTGATCTATCCACCGGGCGTTCACAGATGTACTGGACGGGGATGCTCACGCATCTGCATCGACCCGGTGATCTTGCCCTTGACGTGAAGCTTTCGGAAGGGAGAATTCACCCGGGTGATCTGCCGGTGCTCATGCCGTTGTTTCATCTCCCCGATTTTGGCTCTCTGGGGATGACCACGCTCAACCTCGAATTCGTAGGTAAGCCTGACGACTTCAAGACGAAAGTGGAATTGGAAACGACCGCAGGCACCATCCGCACTGAGATGGCCATGAAGATCGGGGGAGCGAGCACACTTGAATATGAGGGGAGTATCGCTGCGGAACATGTCAATCCCGCCCCAATCGTCGGCGATTCTGTCTTGAGCGGTTCACTGAATTGGAATGCCGTCATTGCAGGCAAGGGGGTGGATCTCGGCAACCTTGCCTCGACACTGGATCTTACGATAGAGCCTTCGGAATTCAGAGGACTCACCGTTGCGCCATCGCATGTCCACGCTGAGGGTTTCAACAGGGTTCTCACGGTGAATGGCACATTGTCGCTGGGAGGCATGACATCATCNNGCAAGACTCTTCCCACTGTGGCTCTTGATGCAGACGTCAGTTCGTTGAACCTTGCTGACATTCTCCATAATAAGGAGTTCGACAGCGACCTAACGCTTCGCCTGCTCCTTCATGGTCAGGGAGCGTCCTGGTCGACGGTTGGGGGTGAAGCCGCGTTGACGTTTTCCTCCTCACGCTACCGCGACTATCAGATTGACTCGAGCGATATCACGTTAAGCCTTGATCAGTCGGTTCCCAGGCACAAACAACTTTCTCTTGAGTCAAATATTGCGGACTTCTCACTCACAGGCGCCTACAATCTTTCCTTTGTGTCCCGTTTGCTTGGTTATGAAATCCAGAATGTCAGGATGGCCGTTGGTGATCGGCTAAAGACCCTCGATTCCTCATTCATTCCGGTCATTGATCAGCAGGCCTTTAGACTCGCGGGTCAGGATCTCGCCAAGGAAGCCGATACCATTGATGCGGAATATGCGCTGCAAATCAAGGACCTCGAGCCGGTAAGCGTTGTGGCGGGGGACCGCCGCTTTCAGGGGAGCGGAACGATGCGTGGCACCCTTCGTGGTACCTATCAAAGTCTCAACCTTGATGGCGATCTGGATGCGAAGTACTTCGTGTATGGGAATGTCGAGCGTGGGGTTCTTTTGAAAAACACCGATGTAACGTTCGACTTGCGTAATCTCCATCCTGTAAAACCGATGTCTTCGGCCTCGCTGCAATTGAACGCGAAAGCGGAGGAAATTCACATCAATCGTGAAATTCTCGACAGCCTGGCAGTGAATGTCAAGTATGGTAACGAGTTTGCCCGGTATTCCATGCATACGGTCAGCGACAGCGTGGTTCTTGTTGATCTCCGCGGGACGGCGAAGGTAACGGAAGCCGGCATAGCCGCAGCAGTAGATTCGATCCAACTCGGATACCGAGGCTTGGTGTGGAAGAATGATACAAGCGCCCTGGTTGCGGTGACAAGTTCCGATGTCAGCGTCCACGGGTTGTCCCTCAATCATGACAGCTCGAGGGTGCGCGGTGATGCACGGCTTGGACCTGCCGGAGCATTCGATGCGCACTTCTCTGGCCGCAGGTTGAACCTGGGAGACTTGAAGTATTTCCTTTCGACAGAGGAGAGTGGCGTCCGGGGCGCTGCGTTTCGAGGGAGCGCGGATTTTGATCTCTTGGGAAGTGGAACGCTCGAATCACCCGTGGTGCGGGGGACACTCCATGCCCGTGATGTTTCGTTCCGGCGTGTTCCCTTCGGACGACTTGATGCAGACTGCTCATACGCCGACACTACTCTTCATATCGCTCTTCAGGGTGGGAANNACTCGCGGGGACACTCTTCTCCCGTCGTTGGTTATTCAAGGGGCGATTCCGCTAAACCTCTCTTCAACGGCAACCGGCAACCGTCTTCTCGAAGGGCCGATCAGTTTGGATATTGCGTCCGATGGGACACAATTGAGCGTCCTCGACCCTCTCCTCCCCAGTTTCAATGAGCTCACGGGGTTCCTGCGCTGCAAATTATTGGTGTCGGGGACGGCCCGGCATCCGCTGTATAGCGGGTCGATGGCCCTGGAGAATTGCGGATTCCTCTTTGTACCCAATAATATTCACTACACCATGGATGCTTCTTTCGAGCCGCAGGGGGACCGCATCAAGGTGGTCGATGCCTTGATACGAAACGTTCCNNGGAAGTGCATATTACCGGCGATTTTCTCTTCCGGGATTTTATCCCTGGTGATTTCAACCTCAATGCCACCGGTGCGCTGCTCGTCGTCAAGGAAACAAGCCGATTGACTTCCCTTTCACTTTACGGGAATCTCTTTGCTGAGTTCGGCGATGGCGGTCTTCAGTTCACCGGAAACATCGACAACTCACTGCTCAGGGGTTCGGTCATCATCACAAATTCCAGTCTTGTGTTTCCTCCCACTCAAACGGTCGCAGAGGATAAGACACCACTTTCGATTCCGGTTGTCTATGTCGATGATACGGCAAAGGCAATCGCCCGTGAGGAGCCTTCGGAGCTCTCCGCCTATTTTGGAACAGACAGCTCCAAGGGAGTTATTTCCTCACTCGTCGAGGTGGATTCATCACGTTCATTCACGGAGGGAATCCATTATGATTTGGACATCGAACCCTCAGGCGGAAACACCCAAATCACGATGATTTTCAACTCGCTGACGAATGAAGAGTTGGTGGCCGATATCGACGGGAAATTCAGGGTGACAGGGGACGGCAGGGAGTGGTTTGGCGATCTTACCGTCAGCCGCGCGTACTACAACTTTTTTAAACGGTTTGATGCCGAAGGCTCATTACACTTTGCCGGTAGCGTCCTCAATCCAGAACTCAATATTACGGCAACGTATGCGGGACAGCGGACAATCAGCGATTCGACCGGTCAGGTGACTGAGAACATTGTCGTGAAAAACGTCCTCACGGGGACACGGCTCAAGCCGAAAGCCGAGATCTCCATGACGATCCAGGGCGAGGACTACGATACCTACAACGGTTTAAAATCCAACGACGTGCAGAAGGATGCAATCCAGTTCGTCATCTATGGCACGTTTCCTCTCACTGCCGCACAGCGGGGAACCGCGCAGGAGGATATACTCTCTACAATCCGGGGTTCGGTAACGAACATTTCGGCGGGCCTCCTCACTGGGGCATTGTCGGATTACCTTCGCAATGAGACAAATTCGGTGATTCGTGAAGTGGGGATTGATGTTGGCCAGAAGCAAACCGACCTTCGGTTAAGCGGGATTGCATGGGAAGGACTCTGGCAATACAAGGGGAACGTGTTGGAAGATCCTCTGGGAAATGCGAATTTTTCCATCCTCTACTCGTTTGGCAGCATCTTCAACAATCCCTCACTCCGGAACCTCATGTTCGAATTGGAGCGCAAGGTTGAGACCAATACCCTTTCTCCAACGAACGAATTAAAAAGAACAAATTCGGCTCGGCTCTTTTACAGATTCTCATTCTAGCGGAGGCGTTATCCCACCCATTAAGAAAAGACTTCTTACCCTGCTTTCATCAGGTGCCCAGGAGCCGATCACTCTCAAAGAGATCGCGCGGCATCTCAGGATTACAAAGAAGGAGGACTTCCACTCGCTGAGGGAGTCCGCTGTGGAACTCGTGAGAACCGGGGTGCTTGAGAAAGACGAACGCGGACGGATTTCCTATGTTCCGCAAAAAGATCAGGGAAAGAAGAACAACAAACTGATCGGCCGTTTCTCCATGAAGCGGCGAGAAGGTGGCATGGTGAAGGTCGAGGGATCGGAGCAGGTCATTGCAATTCCCCCCAAGTTCCAACACACCGCGCTTCATGGCGATACCGTAGCCGTGGCCCCGTTCGCCAGGTCATCCGGACGGAAAGCGCAAACGGAGGATGTGCAGGAAGGAGAGGTGGTGGAGATCCTTGTCCGGGGCAATGCCACCATCACCGGGACTCTCGACAGAAGCGGCCGTTTTGCGTTTGTCATCCCCGATGATGGGAGAATTGGACGGGATATTTACCTTCCTCAGGAAGATGCTCGCAAGGGGAATGATGGTGACAAAGTAGTTGTCCAACTCCTTCCATGGAATGACGAACATCAGAATCCCGAGGGAATCCTCATCGAAGTTCTTGGCCCGGCAGGTGACGCACGGGTCGAGGTCCTCAGTGTCTCACGCCGTCTCGACCTGCCATCCGGTTTTCCGCCGCAGGTGGAGCGGGAGGCGGCCGCCTTATCCGCGGAAATTCCCCCGGATGNNATCCAGCGCCGGCTCGACCTCAGGAAACTGGTCTGCTTTACGATTGATCCGGAAGACGCAAAGGACTTCGACGATGCGGTCTCGTACGAACCCATTCCGGGTGGAGCAAGGATTGGAGTGCACATTGCTGATGTCAGCCACTACGTCCGCGAAGGAACGGCTCTTGACAGGGAGGCCTTTGAACGGGGAACAAGTATTTACATGGTGAATGAGGTGATCCCTATGCTGCCGGAGCGCCTCTCCAATGCCCTGTGCAGCCTCCGTCCTCGCGAGGATCGTTTGACGTACAGCGTGATCATGGATGTCGGCACGGATGGGACGGTGAAGCATTCGCAGATTGCCAAAAGCGTGATTCACAGCAAGAGAAGGTTCACGTACGAAGAAGTTCAGCGAATTCTCGATGAGGGGAAGGGGGAGTTTTACGATCACCTCCTCCCGCTTTGGAAGGTTGCGCAAACGCTTCTGAAACGTCGGCGCAAGAATGGAAGCCTGGACTTTGATACCGGTGAGACCAAGTTCAGGTTTGATGCAGGCGGCCTGCCGCTCCAAATCATCAAGAAGACCCGGCTCGATGCGCACAGATTGATTGAAGAGTGCATGCTGCTGGCCAACCAGGTCGTTGCCATGCAAGGAGGCGCACCGGCAAAGGGGAGAGAGACCAGGCCGTTCTTATACCGAGTCCATGATCTTCCCGATGCCGCAAGGCTGCAGGATCTCTCGAATTTTGTCCGGCAATTCGGATTCTCGCTTGATGCGCGCAATGGAGTCTCTTCACGAGAACTTCAGAAGTTGCTCGACAAGGTTGAGGGAAGTGAGGTGGAGAATGTGATCAACGAAGTGGCGCTCCGCGCGATGGCCAAGGCCGTTTACTCGATGAAGAACATCGGCCACTACGGGCTCGCCTTCAGCAATTACACGCACTTCACTTCGCCGATCCGCAGGTATCCCGATCTTGTTGTCCACAGGTTACTCGAGGCATTCGCAGGAACGACCGACGGTCAGTACCTCTTGCAGCTCAGGGATCGCCTGCCCGAGATTGCCCGACAGTCATCAGAACGCGAACGGCGCGCCATGGAGGCTGAGCGGATGTCGGTAAAGGTGATGCAGGTCGAGTACATGAAGCGCCACTTAGGTGACGAGTTCGATGGCGTCATCGTTGGAGTGACAAAGTTCGGATTGTTTGTGAAGATCAATGACCTGCTGGTTGAGGGGCTCGTCCACATTAGAGACCTGGGAGATGATTACTACCTGCTGGACGAACGGAGGTATGCGCTGCGCGGGCGATCACGGGGAAAAGAGTATCGATTGGGAGACACAACGAAGGTGCGCGTGAGCGGCGTGAATCCTGAAGAACACCAGATCCAATTTATGCTGGCGCAATAAGGTTGGAACAGTGCGGGTTGGCGGCGGGGCTAGTGTCGAGTCACAGAAAAACATTGACTCAGTTCATCGGGGAAAATCGCTCACTGCGGTCTGCTACGCACAAGAGGTCCGGGAGAACATTCAAGTTACTTGCGTGTCGAGACACTAGTTGAGTTTCCTCAAAAATTCCTCCAGCACCTCTTTCATTTGGAGCAGGTCGTCTCGAAGAAGGGGATCCTTCACCTTCTGCCGCTGCTTGGGGGACTCGATAAGTTCCAATTGCTCACCGGTATCTCCGTCGGGTGTGTACGTTTTGAGGACCTGTTTTGCACCCTCGATCGTATAGCGTTCGTCACGGAGAAGCTTCTTGATGTACAGGATCAGCTTGATGTCGCGATTGGTATAAATCCTGTTTCCCGCCCGATTCTTCGCAGGCTTCAACTGCTCAAATTCCGACTCCCAATACCGGAGAAC
>PMNP01000245.1:22354-22540 GCA_003161755.1 Ignavibacteriota bacterium
CCTGAGAAAAGCACCGGTTTTCCGGTGAACAGCGTAATCGCGGCGCCGAGAAGGAAGAGGCCCGCCGAGCTCAGGGCGAGGCTGGTGACAATGGCTGTGCCTCCAGCCAGGAAAAAGAACGGCGAGACCGGGATGGCCGCCCCGACCGCAAAAAGGAGGAACGAGGTAATGGCAGCCGCCCATGCT
>PMNP01000324.1 GCA_003161755.1 Ignavibacteriota bacterium
ATGTCATGATCATCGGCCTTTGCGTGGCCGATTGGCGGGTCGCTCTGAGAGTGCCAGCGTCAATTTCCACCGTATCAGAAGCATCGCCCATCGGGCTATGGGCGTTGTCTATCACGCGCCAGATTTTCGCGGGGCCGCTCTGCACGATTGCGACGATTCGTGCAACGGCCATCGATATCTCCTGTCCGTTCATGGTGTATTTGATGGTGTACGCAACGGAATCCGCTTTGACGAGCGACGGATCAAACACGGGAGGTACTGCGACACTTTCGTCCGAGGATGTTGTTGTCTGAGCAGTGACCGTTTTCACGTCCACAGTGAGCGATGCGAGCTTCTTGCCGATTTCCGGTGTCATCGACTCCTGACAGCGCCCGCCCAGATATTTTCCGAAGAATTTTTCCATCGCCGTATACGCCGCAAGACGGTTCAACTTTCCGGCAAACCCATGTCCCTCATCAGGCGCCACGAGATATTCCACCGGGTGACCGAGATCGCGCACCGCGATAACGATGCGGTCCGATTCTCCCTTGTTGACGCGCGGATCGTTTGCTCCCTGGATCACAAGAAGGGGAGCCTTAATCTTGTCGGCCGAGTTAAGCGGTGATTGACGCTCCAGCATTTCCCGCTCCTTCGGTTTGTCCATATCCCCCACACGGATTGCGAAAACCTTCTTCATCGGCGCCCAATATGCGGGGATGGATTTCAACAAAGTGATGATATTCGATGGACCCACATAGGATATCCCTGCTGCATAGAGATTGGGAGTGAAGGCGAGTCCCGCAAGTGTGGCGTAACCGCCGTAGGATCCTCCATAAATCCCCACGCGTTTTGGATCCGCAACACCTGTCCGCTCAATGTATTTCACGCCATCGCTGATATCATGCTGCATCGCGCCGGTCCCCCACTGTTTGTTTCCGGCATTAAGATACTTCTTGCCATAACCGGTCGAACCCCGGAAGTTCGGCATCAGCACCGCATACCCGCGATTGGCAAAGAACTGAGCCTCCGAACTGTATCCCCAGAAGTTGCGCGCCCACGGACCGCCATGCACAAGCATAATAGTGGGAAGATTCTTTGCAGGCACACCCTTTGGCGTAACAAGGTATGCGTGAACGTTCATTCCGTCGCGGGCTTTGTACATCACGGGCTTCATCGATGAAAGTTGATCAGACGGAAGATTCGGCCGGCTTCGATACAGCAGTTCGGAAGTTCCCGTAGTTCGATCAAACAAGTATCGCGATCCCGGATCGACGTCGCTCGACACCGTAACCACCCACAGGTTCTCGTCGGCAGTGACACTCGAATAACCGAGTTCGCCGGGCGGAACGGACTTTGTCAGCCGTGCCCAATCTGAGGCAAACTGTTTCTGCTTCGGATAGACTCTCACCCTATCCCCAACATAGATGGTCGCTTGAAGTTCATTGGTAATATCGGAGAAGATCACATCACTAAGATCAACCTCGTTCTTCGGATCGCGATCGACCACCGAGCTTTTTCCTGTCGCGGGATCGAACAGTTCTAACTCGACCTTGTCCCGCGATTTGTTTGTGATGAGATAAAATTTCGTTCCGTCGGGAGTGAATCGAACCGGCGAACACGTTTCCTCCGGACTGACGGAGTAGATGGAGATAAGCGTATCAGGATCTACTCGCAGGATCTCCGTCCCTCCATCGGGAGTCAGGCGCAGCCCGAGTCGCAGGTTTCCCTGCAAGTCCATCTGCCAGCCAACAACGTTTTGATCATTCTTGCGAAGGAGTGTTCGTTCCCCCGTGGTCAGATCCAACCTGTAGACATCGTGCAAATCCGCCCTCCGGTCGTTCAGCCCGATGACGATTGTGTTCGGCGTGCGTTTGGGAACATCAATGATTTCCGCGCGCACTTTTTCCATGGGGGTCAAATCCNNTTACCGTCAGCGCGCGGGTCAACTGCGTAGATTCTGTAATTCTCGTCCCCCCCTTTGTCCTGATCGTACAGAATGATCCTCGAGTCGCGTGACCAGAAGAATGTGCCTATCGGCCGGTTAGTATCGGCGGTAATAGGGCGTGCCTTCTCAAACGGCTCGCTCCGCTCTTTCACCCAGATGTTTCTGACGTTCATGAAGGGCTTGAGAAACGCAATGTACTTCCCGTCGGGGGAAATCTGCGCTCCGGAGATCTCCGGGTCTCCAAAAAACAGCTCTCGGTCAATAATGGGTGGCAGCTGCGAAAACGCAGACACCACCGTCAGCGCCAAGAGTGACGCCAGCATTGGAAATCGACGCATGGGATGAATCCTCCATAATTGATGAGACACGGTAGGAATGAGGGATCCCCCAATTGTACGAGAACCAGGATCCCTAAGTTGTACCAGAGGCAGCAGAATGCTAGATTATGGGGAACAAGGTACGAATTCCGGGCAAGAGGTGCATCTCCCTGATGAATCTTGAGCAGTACGGCTGGAACAAGTCGTTCGAAGAGCTCTTCCTTCAATATGCCGCCGAAGGCTGCCTGCCAGGCCGCGTCGTCGTGCATAAGGGGGAATTCCACGTTATTTCTTCGGTAGGGCTCCTGCACTGTCACGCGACGGGGAGATTGAAGTTTCTGGCCGCAGGAGCGGAGAACCTCCCCGCCGTGGGTGATTGGGTGGCAGTAAAGGCACAGCCGGGGGAATCATCCGGGACAGTGGTGGGAGTCCTTCCCAGGAAGGGACGGGTTATCAGGAGGGCTTCTGGCACAAGGACTGACGCCCAGGTGGTCGCGGCCAACGTCGACGTTGTGTTTCTTGTTTCATCGTTGGACGACGAATTCAATCCTGCGAGGATCGAGCGGTATCTCGTGATGGCCTCAGAAAGTGGAGCGGCTCCCATCGTAGTCCTCCACAAATCTGACCTTGCCATCGATCTCGATGAGGCCCGGCAAATAATCGCCGACCTGGCCCCAGGGATCCCGCTGCTTGTCACAAGTATCGTTACCGATGAGGGACTCGAAGAGTTGCGTGCTGTTCTTCGACCGGGAATCACGGGCGTGCTCCTCGGCTCATCGGGTGTCGGCAAGTCTACCATCCTTAACAGACTTGTCGGATCAGAGCATATGCGTACCAGCGAGGTACGCGAGACCGACAGCCACGGACGCCACACCACCACGCATCGCGAACTCGTGCTGCTCCCAGGAGGAGGAATGCTGATCGATACGCCGGGGATGCGCGAGATTCAGCTCTGGGGTGATGGACCCGGCCTGCAGGATGCCTTTGATGATGTCGAGGAGATTGGGTTGCAATGCAAATTCACCAACTGCCAGCACGATACAGAACCTGACTGCGCCGTTCTTCGCGCGATAGAGGATGGGCTTCTCGAAGCCGACCGGTTGACCAGCTATCGGAAACTTCAACGCGAGCTTGCACACGTAAGAGCGAAGCAAGACGTTCGCGAGAGAATGCTCTCAAAGCAGGAACAAAAAAAGCGTTCCACTGAGCTGAAACGGATACAGCGAAGGAAAGGGCTTTGAGAAGCAGTATGGAGTGACGAGACGGGGAGACTTGGAGAATGGGGGGACTTGGGGATGAGAAGATGGAAGCTGGGTTTGAACAATGAGTATGGAGTATGAAGTAAGTAGCCCGCCTGCCCTGCTTGTCGGGCAGGTAGGTAGAAAGATGGGTGGGGGAAGGGCGAAACGACAGCGGTAAGTAATTCCAAATCAAAATTCCACCTTCACAATTCCTCTGCAATCCATGACCAACATCTGCAGGACATTCGCTCTTGTTTTGCCATTCCTGGCTCTGGCTCAACTGTCCATCGCGCAGGCGTTTCACTATAGCGACCCGACAGGAGAGCCCCCTGATTTGACCTGTCATGTCGTGCACTACCGGATCGAAGTGTCTCTCGATGACAGTCAAAAATCGGTCACAGGAATTGTCACCATAACTCTCGTTCCCTTCTCCGACAGGCTTGACCGGATCGAATTCGATGCGGAACAGATGAAGATCTCCGCTGTCACTCTGCAAGGTCATTCTCTCGCATATTCGGTCTCCGAAAAGACACTCTCCATTTCCCTCGATCATCCATACTCCTGGCGGGATACACTTGCCATAACTATTTCTTACACCTGCACTCCTACGCAGGGATTGTATTTTGTCGATCATGAACCCGGAACACCAGGAGAACGCCGGCAGATCTGGTCCCAGGGTGAAGACATGTATAACCACTTCTGGTTTCCCTGCCACGATTTTCCCAACGACAAGTCGACCTCGGAAATCCTCGCCACGGTCAGAAACCCGTATACGCTGGTTTCGAATGGCAGACTCATTGACGTGAAGCATCATCCGGAAAACGGCACCACGACCTTCCATTGGCGCGAAGACCTTCCTCATGCTTCCTATCTAATCATGCTGGCTGCCGGAGAATATTCCATCCTCCATGATCAAGCCCGCACAACCCCTCTCACATACTATGTCTATCCGGGTCAGGAGTCTGACGCTCAGGCCTGCTTCAGCGAAACCCCGGCTATCATGAAGTTCTTCAGCAACCAGATAGGTGTGCCGTATCCCTGGAACAAGTATGCCCAGGTCGAGATTGCAGACTTTATGTGGGGAGGAATGGAAAACACCAGCGCAACAACGCTGAGCGACGAGAGCATCATTTTTGACAGCCGGGCACGGGTGGACGACTTGCCGACGGACCTTATAGCCCATGAGATGGCCCATCAATGGTGGGGAGACCTTGTGACATGCAGGGATTGGAGGCATCTCTGGCTCAATGAAAGTTTCGCAAGCTACTTCGATCCTCTCTACTTTGAATCAACCCGTGGACGGGACGAATTTGATATGCAAATGCTGAACGCTCAGCGGAGAGGAATCAATTCCGACAAGGCATTTGGCCGGAAACCGGTGGTGAGCGCCGAGTTCAACATTCCAAACCTGTATCCTCGCGGGGCATCGATCCTGCATATGTTGCGATTCGTTCTCGGCGACAGTCTTTTCTGGAGATCGCTGCACCACTACATCACAAAATACCAGTTCCAATCGGTCGAAACGAACGATTTCAAGAATGCCATCGAGGAGACGACTGGACAGAATTTGTATTGGTTCTTCGACGAATGGCTATACCGCGCCGGACATCCTGTCTTCTCTGTTTCTTATGACTGGGTCGACAGCCTGAAGATCCTCAGGCTCAATGTACGACAGGACCAGCCTCTCGACAGCCTGACAGGGGTCTTCCGGATGCCCGTGGATGTGGAGATAACGACGGAAAGGCAGGTGACAACTCACCGCCTGGAGATACACTCGAGGGACTCTGTCTTCACTTTACCGTGCATGGAGAAGCCGCGATTGGTGATTTTCGACAAGGGTAATTGGATCCTGAAAGAATTAGCCTTCGACAAACCTCGCGAAGAATGGCTGTACCAGGCATTGCACGCGCCTCGTGCAGTCGACAGGATCCTGGCAATCAACCATTTCACATTGGACCTTGATAGGGAAGATGGAGTTCCAGTCTTGTGCGAATTGCTTTTGCATGATTCATTTTACGGGGTCCGACGCCAGGCAGCAATGGCTTTGGGCGAGTTGTTCATCAACAACGACAGCCTTCAGCGAGCCAAGACGAATTTCCTCGCACAGGCCTGCAGTGATTCAAATCCCCATGTACGATTGAGCGCCATGGTTCAACTGCGCACCTGCCACGGGGATGCTGTCCTGCCGGCGGTGTATAAGGGTCTTCGTGATTCGAGTTACAACATCGTGGCGTCAAGCCTGAAAACACTGGCGCTGGTCGATTCATCCGGCGCTGTGGACACGTTGCAGCACTATGTGAACGTCCCTTCACGTCACGACGTGATCAGCACCGCCGCACTTCAGGCTCTCGCTTCGGTGGACTCCAACCGGGCGATCGGGTGTGCCCTATCGATGACGAACCCGTCGTATCCATCGGAGCGGCGTTACGCTGCGCTTCAGGTACTTCGCGGGTTCACCTCTGCCAGGGATACGCTGCTCGGAATGTGCAGGGAGTTTCTTCACGATCGGAATAACCGCATCCGGTCCAAGGCAATCGGTCTATTGGGCGAATTCGGAGAGGCCAGCGCGATCATTCCGCTTCTCGAACCGATTGCTGCGGACAAGACGAACGCCTCCTCGGAAGACGCACAAAAGAGCATCGAGCGGCTGAAGAACTCGGCTCATTCAGTTGATCAGTAATGGAGACTGTGGAAGGAACTCGTGCAGTAGAGGTGTGGGATGGGGGTCAATCTTTCATTTCGATCCTTCGGATCTCATCCCGTAGTTGTGCGGCCCTTTCGTAGTTCTCTCGTTCAATCGCCTCCTGGAGTTGTTCACGCAGTTGTTCAAGGTGTTGCGCCTTGGACTGCGGTTTTTGTTGCTTCGACTTGGATTTTGCAGGTGAGGGGGAATTCAAATCCTGTTTCGGCTCCTCTTCTTCCTCCTCATCCGGAACGAAGGCCGCCTCATCCATGACGTTTGTGGCAACATAGATTTGCACGCCGTAGCGCACGGCAAGGGCGATTGCGTCGCTTGGACGGGAGTCGATGAGCTGGTTGTCGATGTTCAGCTTCGCGTAGAAGGTGCCGTCACGAAGCTCGTCGATGACGATGTCGGAGAGTTCAGCCCCAAACGCCGTAATAATGTTCTTCATGAGATCATGCGTAAGCGGACGGGGCGGTTTGATCCCTTCCATTTCCAGCGCGATCGACTGCGCTTCGGCTGCACCGATGATGATGGGTAGTCGGCGATTGCCGTTCACTTCCCGCAAGATCAGCGCGAAGGCTCCGCCGCTCGCCTGGCTGGTTGACAACCCCAGGATATCCACTGCAACCCTTTCCACGCCTCACCCCTGATATCGCACATCGTTGATGCAGCCGTTATTTCGCCGGCAATCGATTGACGGCATGCACATATGCCCACTCACTTGCCAAGGGATTCCTTGATACGAGTGGTGAGTTCGGGAAGGATCTCGAAGACATCACCCACAACGCCATAATCGGCT
Source organism: Ignavibacteriota bacterium (assembly GCA_003161755.1). Next base: position 6,968 of record PMNP01000324.1, read on the forward strand.
ACTTGAAAGATCGGTGCATCCTTATCTTTGTTGATCGCCACAATATACTTAGACGAGGACATTCCTGCAAGGTGCTGCACTGCCCCGCTGATCGCACACGCGATGTAGAGTGAAGGAGAGACGGTCTTGCCGGTTTGTCCGACCTGCTCAGAATGCGGCCGCCATCCGGCATCCACCACCGCACGGGAGGCGCCCACGCCTGCCCCAAGTACGGCGGCAAGTTCCTCGATGAGATGAAAATGTTCGGGTCCCTTCATTCCCCTGCCGCCCGACACCACGATATCGGCCTCAGCGACATCGGGCCTGCCCGTTGCAACTTTTGTCTCTGTCACGACCGTGGTCAGCATCTCCTCCGGAACCGGAATGTCCTTTGACTCCACCTGCGCCACGCCGTTGTGCGTTGTCACGCTGAAGACATTGGGACGTAGTGTAAAGACCTTCACCGGCGTTGTAACCTTTACGTCGATGACTGCTTTTCCCGCATAGACCGGCCTGGAGGCGAGGATCTCCCCTTGATGAACAGTCAGTGCCGTGCAATCTGTTGCAAGTCCGGCCTCGAGTGCCACCGCAACGCGGGGCGCGATATCCTTCCCCATTTGTGTTGCGGAAAGAACAACAGCCTGCGCTCCGATTGATCGTGCAACAGCAGCGATAATTTCCGCCCAGGCGGAATTCGCATGACGTGCATAGCGGGGAGAATCGACCGCGATGACCTTCGCAGCTCCGTAGTTGCCCAATTCAGATGCCGTTGCTGCAATGCCGCTGCCGATGACGAGGGCAGTGCAGCTTCCCCCTGACTGATCAGCAAGACTACGAGCTGTGGACACGGCTTCGAATGATGACTTCTTAAACCTTGTCTCACGCTGTTCTGCAAACACGAGCACATTCATGATAAATCCCGCCTTTGTCCAGTGAGATTAGATAACCTTTGCCTCATCGTGCAGGAGCCGCACGAGTTCGGGGACGGCTGTTTTGTCGGTCCCGACAATCTTCCCGGTTCCTTTTGAAGGAGGACGGCGCATCGTCACCGCTTCAACGCGTGGGGAACTGGCGGCTGCATTCTTGACTTCGATAGGCTTGCTCTTCGCCGCCATGATCCCCTTCAGTGAAGGATAGCGCGGCTCATTCAACCCTTTCTGCGCAGTGAAAACCGCCGGGAGTTTCGTTTGAACAGTCTCCTGTCCGCCTTCGATTTCCCTTTCACAGACGACCGTCCCGTCATCCCGCACATCCATTTTTATGACGACCGTGACCGACGGGAGCTTGAGTAATGCCGCAATAAGAACACCCACCTGCGCGTCATCATAGTCGATCGATTGCTTGCCAAGGAGGACGACCTCAGGCGCGATGGTTTTGATTTCCTCCGCAAGACCAAAGGCNNAAGGCAACACCAAACGAATCACGCAAGCCATCGTCTTTCAGGAGCACGGCCTTGTCAACCCCCATGGCGAGCGCTTTCCTCAGGGTGTCTTTGTGTGCTTCAGATCCCAGACTGATCGCCGTCACCGTTCCTTTGAACTTCTCACGGAGCCGGAGCGCTTCCTCGACGGCAAATTCATCATAGGGACTCAGCATATAGTTGACTCCGGCTTTGTCAATAGTGACATTGTCGGGAGCAACCTTGATTTTCGTTTCCGTATCGGGAACGTGATTGATACAGACAACGATGTTCATCCTGCCTCCTGGTAATTAGCGAGAGGAAATATAGCGAGGTGGGAAAATAAAGGCAACAAATCAGAAGCAGTCGTTGACATTTTTCCTCTTTTTACGTACATTTATTGTTACGTGAAATTCGATACCGTTTACCATTGCAGGAAGGTCTCATGGCACAGCATCAATCGGCCGAAAAGCGAGCGCGTGTTTCCAAGCGCCGTGCTGTTCGGAATGCACAATGGAAATCAAAAATGCGGACGGCGATCAAGCGGGTTCGCGACGCAAAAGACAAAGAGCATGCACTGCCTGAGTTAAAGAAAACGGGAAAGTTGCTCGACCAGCTTGCTGCAAAAGGAGTCATCCACAAGAATAAGGCAGCGAACGACAAGTCGAAACTCACCCGCTTCGTAAACCGCCTCAAATAAAGGTACACACAGAAAAGCCTCTCCGCACGCGAAGAGGCTTTCTCGTCTTACGCCTCTCGACTCTTTATCCAAACAGTTGTTTCCGGATCAACTCCTCAATTTCCTCTATCCGCTTGCTGAACACCTCTTCCTCGTCGGGGTTTTCTTCGATGAGGGCCCGGTATGCCCGAATTGCCTCGCCATATTGTTCCTGCTGCACATAGATCTCTGCCAATGTACGGCTGACCATCCGGGACGAATCGGCGTCCTCATCGTCCCCCGTGCCCGGCTGTTGTTGATCCTGAAAACTCTGATCCGGGACGATCTTCCGCGCATTGCGC
>PMNP01000383.1 GCA_003161755.1 Ignavibacteriota bacterium
CACAATAGGCGGGTAAAAGTTCCTTTCTTTGGCAAACTCCGCGGAATCGTCACGCCGCTGGTTCCTGTATTATGCCGAGCTTTCAGGTGATGTCAACCTGCATCAATCCCAGTCCTCCCGTTTCCTTGTCCATGTCGTTCCGCACAACACTGTGAATGGACATCCGGGACATTTGTGCTGAAGATCCTCCGCAGGTGCGAAGGTGACGTTGGGGTCGAGCATTTCGCGCAACACGTTGCGGAGAATTTCCAGCAGCATGTTCCATTGCTCCGCATTGTGCTCAGGACCGCCAAACAGCCATGATTCGGACTCCGCTGAAAATCCGTGCGCACCCAGAATGGTAAACTGTGCAGCAAGCGATTCAACCGGCACACGCTCCAACTCGCTGAACATCAACAGGTAGAGGGGAAGTTGAAATGAACCCACCGCCTCCCCCCAGGTAGTCCGCACATCGGCGGAATACTTCTCCGGTCGGAAACGGAGTCTGGTTGCCTGCCCGGCAGTCTTGTAGTCTATGATGACTACCTGTTCCCCTCTGCGCTCGATTCTATCCGCACGACCAGTCCACGCGACTCCCTCCCATTGACATTCCAACTGACGCTCAATACCCAACAACTCCACTTCGTGGCGGGCCAGAATCGTTTCGCTGTACCACTGCTGGTAGGCAAGGACCTGTCGTTCCACCTGATCCTTCAGCAGGAGCTGGGAAACGTCCGCACTCGCTCCAAACTGTGCGCGAAAAACAGATTCAGCCGCCGCACGCACCTCCTGGCTCCTGTCAGTAACCGGCGCCAAAGGGCGTCCCAAGGACAAGCGATCGATTTCAGCAAGAACTGAGTGGACAAACAAGCCTACGTCTGCGGGATCAAGGCCATCCTCAACCTGCCTTCTTTCATCGAGATGCAGGAGATAGCGGTAGTAGTAGCGCAATCTGCACTCCAGATAGCAGTCAATTGCCGAAGCGCTGTAGCGTGCATGAGACATCGCCGCAAATATTGCCGCCGTTTTCACAATCGGATTCGGGGGAATGTTCCCAAGTTTGATTGGAAAGCGGACCGATCGAACAAACTCCCCTTCCTCTATGCTCGCAAGCGCCTTCTGATGTTCCCAGAGCAACCGTTCAACAAACCTGCTCCGTTCCCCCTTGCCGTCGTCNNTAATGAGAAGATATCTGTTCCCTCTGCTCGTTGGTTGCCAACCTTAGAGAACGGCGCAACGCCGGCGGAAGAAGCGGGTCGACATCCGCCGACCCTGGGATGACATCATCATTGGCATCAAGAATAATCACCCGATCGAATTGCAGGTTGCGCGTTTCCAAAAAGCCAAGGATCTGCAGACCTTCAACCGGAGTCCCCTCGAACGGCACCGAAACACCAAGCAGACATCGGTGCACAACCGAACCATATCGACCAGAAGTCTGCGTTGAAAACGCCGCAAGTCTGGACGTTGAGAGGGCCCTGAGCTCCTTCAAGATGGCAAGAGCAAAGGACCGGAATGACTCATGTTGCCAGGCACTTGTGTGGACGTCAACAAATGTCAGAATATCCGCAAGCGTATTGGCAAATGCGCCGAGGGTCGCGGCGGAAAGCAGGTTTTGAATAAACACTGTGTGCAGTTGCGCAAGATGAGCCTTGACCTCCGTTGCTGAACAGTCAGGAGCTGTATCATGCAATGCATTGGCAACGAGCGTGTGAAGCTCCTCGTCGTTTTCGATGTCATCGAGCATCAGAAAACGCCAGCCTCTGCGATCGGCAAGCCAGGATTCAACAGTATTGGCGAGGATTCTGGTAACCCCAGAATTGTCACGCCATTCGATGCTCTTAAAGTAAGGATGCGCAAGTAGCCGGAGATAATCAGGTGCATACACACGTCCATCGACGGCATTCGCCACCAATTCGATCAGAGTATTGAGGAACCCAAAGACTGGCGTTCTGTTCCCCGGATAGCCCAATGAGATATTGTATTTGGAAGGGGAAATAGGTGGAAGAGTCCATTGAATTACTGGAAACAGTCCATCGGGCGAAGGAAGCACGATGACCGTATGTTCATCAATCGGAGCGGATTGCCGTGCAAACTCCTCCAACACGGAGTTGACGCCGAAAATCTGCCCGTGAGTTCCCGCCGCTCCGTAGAGCGAGAACGTTGGCAGCGTCTCAGGAGTATCCGTTCTCTCCAGGTTGAATCCCAGAGAGTGTAATTGAGGAAATTTCCCCCGGCAGCTCTGAAAAACAAACGTTGCACTTTTATGGTCCGAAAGACGGCGCATGAGATGTTCTTCCGCGGTCGAGAACATAAAGAAACCCGCCACAACGACCTGATGGAATTCCGTGAGGTTCCATTCAGCGGCAGGGTCAGCTGCCGCCGCATAGCGCATCGCCCGCGTTGTTGCGCCTTCACGGCGGACTTCATCGTAGAACTTCTCATAGTATTCACCCAAACGATCGCCATTCGGGAACCGTGTCAGCCCAAGCACGCTGCGTAGTTTCTCCGGCGACACCAACCCCAGCCGCAGATCTTCAAGCGCGTCAAACAATTTCAGACCGAGAGGAAGAAAGAGATCGAGAGTATCGAATGCTTGCCCGCCAAGGCGTCGCTCCAGCGCAGAATGAATGGAAAACAGCAAGGCAACGGCGTCCAGCTCTCCAATGTCCGGACCGTGCAGCAGAAGATGGCGCTCGCAGAGATAATCGACAAAAGAATCAATGGAAAATATGTGAGGGGGGATGGAGGCAGTTTGTCGACGTTCTGCGATTGCCTTCCTGAGAAAGTGAGCCGGGCGTTTGCCAGGGAATATCACAGCCATGGCAGAATAGTCGCCGCCAACGTTCTCCAGCATCATATGCACATGCTGAATCAGATTGTCCCTGGCCGATAGCAGCGTTGCGTTTTTCATGTGCGTAGAGGTTCCACCTCGACAACCTGGCAAAGATCGACATATGCGATCACTGCACGTACGATCTTCCCCGGATACATCTCCCTGATGATTTCCATATAGTCACGGACCTGCACCACATACTTACCGTCTCCATCGAGTCTTCCCGTTTTGAAATCAATAAGCGTCACTCTATCGCCATCCTCCAGAAGTCTGTCAACCCGGACAAGCCTTCCTTCGCGGCTGAGGAATTCCTGTTCAGTCCGGACTTTTCGCCCTTGCTTCCCGGCAAAAAAAGGCCGGATGAGCACGTCCGACAGAAAACGTGTCAACACCCGAAGGAGCTCGTCTTGATCATCGTTACCGAACCCAACAACATCTTCCAACCGTATAGCCGACTGAATTGGGGGAATTGGGTCGCCGTCAATTGACAGCAGTCTGGATAGCACCCGATGAATGGCGTCCCCACGATGTGTCTCAAAAAAACCTATTCTCCCCTTTTCCTTATTCTGCACCTCGCGGGGAAGACTGTGAACAACAGGGCGAACAGCGTGCAGATTGGCGGGTGGCGCCGGAATTACCACAGGNNCCGGTATCGCTCCCTTTCCACGGACGCTGATGACGTAAAGCTCGTTCTCCGCGCGGGTCAGGGCAACATACAGCCTGTTGAGGAAATCAGTCTGCTCCAAGATCTGTTCCGCAGATCGGGCAGCAAGGAGCTCGTCGGATCGCTTTGCGAGATTCCCTGTGACCTTCCAGAGTTCAACTCCTCCATCAGTCTTGTGAAAAAGCATCGATGGGGTCTTTATCACATGATCATACAGCAGCACAACCACTACAGGGAACTGGAGTCCCTTTGCCTTGTGAATCGTCATGATCGTTACTGCATCAGGGTTAGCCTGGTTACCGACGCTCCACGTCGCATCGTTTGGACCGAGTTCCGCCGCGAACGAAAGGAATTCCTTCAGACTATTCGCCCCAAGGTCTTCAAATTCTTTCACTGCTTCAAGGAACTTCACCAATCCGGCCTGCTCTTCTGGAAACCTCTCAAGGACAGAGAACGTCTTATACGCTTCGGAGGCAAGGTCATAGAGAGGCTGGTATCCGACCTGGACAAAAAGCTGTTCCAACAACCCCTCCCAGAATTGCGGGAAACGTTCACGGAAGGCTATGTAGAGGGGTCTGCGGCGGCGTTTCGTCCTTTCCTCAACAATGAATTGGTTCACGGACTGAGGATTGTTCATGAATCCCAGCGGGCCGGGAAACGATCCGACGATCTCTCCCATAATGAACGTCGCAAAGGAAAGGTCATCAAGCGGTGTATCGAGAAACGTAAAAAGCGAGAGGATCTCACCGACGAGCTTGCGTGCTCTGACGTCCAGACTACTGTAAGAAAGAATCGGGATTCCCCTTCTATTCAACCAGTCGCTGATTGCCAGGACGTTGGCATTGGAGGGTGCAAGTATTGCAATGTCANNCTCCGCTTCCGCATCAGAAGTGGGATCCACGAGAGCGACTTCGACGTGTCCCTCATGGGCGGCTTTCTCCAAGGGAAACTGTACATACGAGTCAAGTCCGCTGGCACGTGCTGCCGAGGACAAGTTTGTTTCCATGACCCGCTCATGAAACACTTGCCGGACGACCTCCACGATTCTCCCGCCGCTCCGCCAGTTCTGATCCAGGAGCAGACGTTCACAGGGCAACCCGGATTT
>PMNP01000250.1 GCA_003161755.1 Ignavibacteriota bacterium
GATGGACGCGTGACAGTGGTGTCTCTGTGATAGTCCACGTCCACTCGAACAGTGTCGCCGGGAACGAGAGATAGGCCGGCATACACGACAAGCTTCTCTTCCGAAGGCTTGAGCGTGAACTGCCGTGGTGTGCCATTTACATGCACGCTATCGATGATGAGAGCCACGGCGTTGAATTCCAGGCTATCCAACGGATTCAGGACGACGAGTGTTATCGAATTCCGTCCACCCATGCCAGAGCCTGTCATTGGAAATCGGAGATCCAGCCTGTAATGGACTACACGAAACGGTTCCAATGCGCTGGTGTGTCTCAGTTTGGCGGCAGGGTAATGAGCATGGAGGCTGTGAGCAGAGGTATTCCGGCCGAGCTGTTGAAGGTCTTGTACTCCGGCCGTGAACCCGGAAGCAGGGTTGGCGAGCAGAGCAAGCAGCAAAAAGACCGGAGATGATTTCAAGCCAATCCCATGATGGATATTCATGAGCACGGTCTCCAATGGACGAATCGTGTTCGTCGTGTGCCACCACCCAACATTGGTCTGGTGCCTTATGTCAAGAACTTGCCTAGCCGCCCATGCTGCATCACTGATACCCGAGCCGTTTAAGCCATTCCGGTTTTTCCCGCCAATGTTCCCTCACCTTCACATGGAGGTCAAGAAACACCGGGTGCTCCACGAACTTCTCAATCTCTTTTCGTGCCAGGCCGCCGATGTTCTTGAGCATCGCCCCCTTCTTGCCAATGAGTATTCCCTTTTGGGAATCTCGTTCGACGTACACATCGGCGCTGATAAACCACTTGCCTGAGTCGCGTTCTTTGAAATCGACAATATCCACAGTTGTAGAATATGGGATTTCTTCATGCGTCTTAAGGAATATTTGCTCGCGGATCATTTCCGCAACAAAGAATCGTTGATGGTGGGAGCTGATTTGGTCAGGAGGATAGTATGGGGGATGCACGGGAAGTTCACCCGATAATGCCTCGACGAGATCGCCTGTCCCCTCGGATTTCAGCGCAGAGATCATGAAAAGTTTTTTGAAGGAGAGACGCGCGGCATAGAAATCGCGCACGGGAGCCAGGGCTGCCGGTGCGACAAGATCGCACTTATTCAGGGCAAGATAGATCGGGAGGTTGACGCCGGCGAGGCGCTTCAGGGCCTCACTTGAGTCGTCGCTGGACCCAGGCCGTCTGGACGCATCGACAAGAAAGAGAATGACATCGGCTTCTGCAAGGGCGGAGGCTGCGGACTGCATCATCGCCTCCTGCAGAGCATACCGCGCAAGGATGATCCCAGGTGTATCGAGGAACACTATCTGGAATTCATCCGTGGAAAGGATACCGAGGAGCTTGTGCCGCGTGGTTTGGGGTTTCGGGGTTACAATGGAAATTTTCTGACCTAGGACAGAATTCAGAAGTGTGGATTTACCGACATTTGGTTCCCCAATGAGGGCAACATAGCCCGATCGGAAATCCGGCGATATTTGTTTGGGTTCGTCCATAATAGAAAAACGCCCGAAGTCCGGGCGGTGCGTAAAATGCCCCCAATGAAGTCTCTTCTTCGTGTGGGGGACTGGGGAAAGCAACGAAGTCGGGACAAACAGTGCCCTGCGAGGCTACGGACGGCACCCCAGCGCCCCTCGGGCAGCGCTCTGCAATTGTGTCAGACTACAGTGACATCATTTACAGAGCCTCTTCTCCGGACTCGCCGGTTCTGACACGTACTGCGTCTTCAACAGGGTAGATAAAGATTTTTCCGTCTCCAACCTGCCCTGTCTTGGCAGCCTTGATGACTGTCTCAACAACCTTGTCTGTCATTGCATCGGGGACAATGACTTCCAGCTTGAGCTTTGGCAGAAAGTCAATCTGGTATTCCGAACCACGATACAATTCCGTGTGTCCTTTTTGTCTGCCATATCCCTTCACCTCGGTCAGTGTCATCCCCTTCACTCCGATCTCCGCAAGAGCTTCCCGGACGTCGTCGATACGGAACGGCCTGATGATGGCCTCAATCTTTTTCATGGGATTCCTTTATCTGCCGTGACATTGTTTGTATTTCTTGCCGCTGCCACAAGGACAGGGATCGTTGCGTCCCACTTTTTCGCCAACCTGGACCGGCTGGGGTTTGCCAGCACGCGCGGCGGGATTTTCTTCTGCCGCCCCCGGCACAGCTTCTCTGTTGCCTTTAAACCCCATACCCGTCGAAGCGTCGTGCGAGAGGTGCATCTGTTGCGGCCGCTGCGGTCCCCGCACCAAAGGCATCTGCTGCGTCTGCGCCGGAAACAGACGGAACGTCGTTGTAACAATTTCCACGCTCAGTATATCCAGCAACTCCATAAACATCCTGAACGCCTCGGTCTTGTATTCAACGAGTGGATCCTTCTGGCCGTACGCGCGAAGGTGGATCCCCTCCTTCAAATCATCCATCTCCCGAAGGTGATCCTTCCACTTGTCGTCGATGACCTGGAGCACGACCATTTGTTCGATCCGCCCCATGATCTCCGAACCAAGTTTTTCTTCCTTCCGATGATAGAATTCCGTCGCGGCATCGACGATTCCCTTTCGCACGCCATCCGGACCGAGTTCTTGCCAGCGTTCGGGAGAGACTTCCAAGTCCACAAGCAGTTGTGCCCTAAGCTCATTCTTTAGCTGCTCAATTTCCCCGTCGTCATAATATTTCGCCACCAGTTTCTGCGCATATTCATCAACGAGTTCGAGGACATCATCCTTCACTCGATCACTCACCAGTGCCCGGCGACGGCGCGTATAAATCACTTCCCGCTGCTGGTTCATGACGTTGTCATATTCCAACAGGCGCTTGCGAATACCGAAATTATTCTCTTCGACCTTCCTCTGGGCGCGTTCCACGGAACGTGTAATCAGAGGATGTTGGATGACTTCGCCTTCCTTCAAGCCGAGCCGTTCCATAATCCCCGCAATCCGATCGCTCCCGAACAACCGCATCAGGTCATCTTCCAGCGAAAGAAAGAACAGCGTCGAGCCGGGATCACCCTGCCGCCCAGACCGTCCACGGAGCTGCCGATCAATGCGCCGGGCTTCATGCCGTTCCGTTCCCACAATATGGAGGCCGCCGGCCTCTTTGACGCCTGGACCCAGCTTAATGTCTGTGCCGCGTCCCGCCATGTTCGTTGCAATGGTCACCTGTGAGGAGAGTCCCGCATGCGCAACAATCTCAGCCTCACGCTGATGGTGCTTGGCATTCAACACGTTGTGGGGAATATTCTTCCGTTTCAGCATGCGACTCAGGGTTTCCGACACTTCCACGCTCGTCGTTCCCACCAGCACCGGTCTCCCCTCGGTGCGCATCTTTTCGATCTCCTCAACAACGGCGTTGTATTTCTCCCTCTTCGTCTTGTAGATGACGTCATTGATGTCATTTCGCACCATGGGGCGGTTGGTGGGCACAACCACCACATCGAGCTTGTAAATATCAAAAAACTCCGCAGCTTCTGTTTCTGCAGTGCCTGTCATGCCGGCAAGTTTCTTATAGAGCCGGAAGTAATTTTGAAGAGTGATTGTGGCAAGCGTCTGCATGTCACGCTCAACCTTCACTCCTTCCTTTGCTTCGATGGCCTGGTGAAGACCATCGGAATACCGGCGCCCCGAAAGGAGCCTGCCAGTGAACTCATCCACAATCATGACCTTGCCGTCATCCGTAACGACATACTCATCGTCCTTGGCATACATCGAATACGCCCGCAACAACTGCGTAACGGTGTGAATCCGCTCGCTTCGTTCCGCATAGAGCAGGTTGAGCTCGTCTTTTCTTTGCTGCTTCTGCTCGGGTGTACGTGAAGCGTCTTCCTCCATCACACTGAATTCTGTGGCGAGATCCGGAAGAATGAAGAAATCCCTGTCGCCAACCATCGGCGTCATGAATTCCCTCCCCTTTTCCGTCAGACCGATCTGATGGTTCTTCTCTTCAACGGCGTACAGCAACTCGTCGTCTATTTCATGCATCCTGCTCCCCTGATCGCGCAGGTATTCCATTTCGGTTTGCTGAACCAGTCTCTTGTTGACTGGCTCGGAAAAGACCTTCAAGAGCCGGGGGTGTTTGGGAAGCCCTCGTGACGCACGCAAAAGCAGCACTCCTGCTTCCTTCTCCTTCTTCTCTTCGAGAAGCTTCTCCGCATCGGCGACGATCTTGCCAACGAAGGCCCGTTGCTGGTTCACCAGACGCTCGACGTACGGCTTCATTTCATTGAATTTGTGGTCCTCACTCTTCACGGGTCCGCTGATGATCAGAGGCGTCCTGGCTTCATCGACTAGCACAGAATCGACTTCGTCGACGATGGCG
>PMNP01000129.1 GCA_003161755.1 Ignavibacteriota bacterium
GTGAATCATTTTTCAGCGTTTCCTCACGCTTTGAGAGGTCGAGCAGATCCTGAATATCCCGCCGCATCGCGTTCAACATTTGTTGCTGCTGGCTGTTGTGGAGAGATTGCTTCATCGTCTCCAGATGCTGCCGGAGTTGGGCCATCTCCTGCATCGCCTGTTGTTGCCCTTGCATCGCCTGGGATTGCTGTTGCTCCGAGAGCTGCTGCCCGATGGCGCTCATCTGTTCATCGAGTTTGCTCTCAGCCATCTCCTTGTTCACCGACTCCATTTCCGAGAGCGGCATCTCCGACGGGAACTCCTCCATCTTCTTCTGGAGATCCTGCAAACTGCGCGCCGATTGTTCCGCCTTCTGCTTCATGTCCTGCTGCTTGCGCGCAAGCTCTGCCGATTTCCGGCTGTCGTCAGGATTCATCGAAGAGGTCTCATGATGAAGGTCTTCCTGATTCTTCTGCAGTTCCTCCATTTGCTTTACCGCCTGGTCCAGCTTCTGTTCGATCTGGATGCGTTTGAGCAGATTCATCGTCCGTTCGATGTTCTTCCGGAACGATTCCTCCGAGAATGAGAACTTCTCGATCGCTTTGCGCATGTCTTCAGGACTTACCTGCTGCATCGCTTGTTGAAATTGTTTCATCGCCTCGGCGAACTCCGGACTGTTCATTTGCTCCATAAGTTGCTGCAATTCCATGTATTTTTCCATCGTTTCCTGGGAGAGAACCTTGTTCTTGTTCATCTCCTGAAGCATGTGATCCATGTTTTTCTGCACCTCGCCCAGCTGCTTCTGAATCTCCTCGTATTTTTTCGATAACTGTTCCGCCTTCTTCTGATCCTGCCAATCAAGCTTTTGCTTGTCTGTCCTCGTCTCCTGGAGGAGATCTTGCATGTCCTGCCGGGCCTGCTTCGCCTCATCCAACGACTGGTGAAGATCTTGCAGGCTCGACTCATGGGTTTTGTCCACATCCGCGAACACTTCTTCGAGGGAAGGCAGCCGCAGGGTGTATGTTTCGCTCACCGATGATTTCGGACCCGAGACTTTGTCATTGTCGAATACTTCCAGATAATAACTCACAACATCTTCCGGGGCGAGACGAAGCTTCTCAAGCGGCCACTGATAGCCGACGATCGCTTCTGTGCTCGTCCCTGGAGGGATCGACATTGGCAGAACGCTGAAATCCTTTGCCGCCTCTTCGTATCGCGATCGGACAAGTTTGAAGGCAAGACGGAGCCGGTTGAAGCCAAAGTCATCGCTAATCCTCGCCGTCACCGGAACGATGGAGTTATCCGTTACGTCGAGGTTGGCACCGGGAGAGAGGATTGTCACCGACGGGTAAGCGTCGGGCAAGACTCGTATCGAATATTCCACCGGCTCGATATTCTCGATCTTCTCTACATCCCTCAATGCAACGTGATATGAGCCGTCGCGCATGGCAACATGTTCTCCAGTGGCATGCGTTCCCGAAACCCGCAGGTCGATGCTGGTGCTGTCTGCAAACACCAACCTCGCCGATTGGAGTTCTTTATTCGATTCCACCTGAAATGTGATGCGGGATCCTTTGATTCCCGTTACGTCTCCGGTGTTGTCATCCAGTTGCTGGGCGGGCATTCCGGTGTACGCGGGGGGCTGCACGGCCACTCGCAGGACTCGGACAAGCGGCCGGTCAACCACTGTCAGCATGTATTCTTCGCTCCGCACGTCACCAGCGCGAACCGCATAGCGCGTGCTTGTCCCGAGTGCAGGAAACTCGAACCTGAAGTCGCCATCGGATGATGGCACAAGTGTCCGTGTCTCATCGGCGGTCTCTCCTTCCGGTCTGCTGACAAGAGTAAGAACCTCAGGCGCAGCACCGACCACGCGGACAAGGATATTCACCGATTCGCCTTTGATAATCTCCTTGTTACCAGGTTCCACCAATAGGTGAAACGGCACTGGGGCGGCAAAGATCTCTCCGGTATGCAGCAGGCGGTAGGCAGAGCCAAGAAATGAGGCAGGGGCGACAAGAAAAAGCGCAAGAAGAACTCCTGCTGCAATTCCCGCCATGCGCAGCGCACTGCGAGAGCCCGCAAAATTGACGATGGAGGAGAACTTTATGGGCTCAAGATCCCTTTGAAAGCCCTTTAGTGCGGCGTCAACAAGGGATCGAGAATACAATTGATCGATCTTTCCGGAATCGGAAGCCGTGGCGAGTTGGAGCGCATTGACAATCTTGTCCTCAACGCCCGGCAGAAGGTAACCGACACGACGGGCAGTTTGTTCGTCCCCTTCGTGCGGCCTCAGCCGCAAGAGGCGGAGAATTGCGCGGCCCCCCCGCCATGCCAACGTGATTACTGCGGCCGATGGGATAAGGAGGAGCGCGAATTTTCGGATACCGGACGGCATATAGAACGCCTGTTCAGCAATGAGGGTACATGCTGTCATCCCCAGCAGGGCAAGAAGGGCAAAGCTCAGCGATTGAAGAATTGTTGCCCGGTCCTCCTGACGCCTTACCGCTTCAAGACGCTGGTGGAGATGTTCTGCAAAGTCAGACATGCGCTTTCCGGTATCCAGCGGATGGACTCAGAGCAGTCCCTTCCTCTTGGTTATGTTTGATGGATGTATTCAAAGACGGTCAATGTGTCATCGCCCATACGACGATGTCTGTTCCGAACTGGAGGGCTTCCTGCCGTTTTGGTTCAGGATCGCCATGAACTTCCGGATCGGCCCAGCCATCACTCGGATTTGTCTCATACGTATAATAGACCACGAGCCGGCCGTTGGAGAAAAGGCCAAAGCCTTGCGGACGCTTGCCGTTATGTTCGTGTGTTTTCGGCGGACCGTGAGGGAAATCGAACACCGTATGGTACATGCCATGCGTAAAGGGAAGTTCAACAAATTCCTGACCGGGGAACACCTTCTTCATCTCTCTTCTGAATGCCTTGTCCATCCCATAGTCATCATCGGCATACAGGAATCCGCCATTTTCAAGATAGGTGCGGAGCCGTTGGACTTCCGCATCGTTGAAGGAAATATTGCCGTGACCCGTGATGAAGAGGAATGGCATTGAGAATAACTCGTCGGTCATGGCATCCACAAAATGGTAGCGGGCGTCCACAAGCATTCCCGTGTGTTGGTGGATAAACTTTAACAGATTCACTTCTGCGGACGGATCATTGTACCAGTCGCCACCTCCGGAGTATTTCAGGCGAGTGATGGAGAAGTCGCTGCTGACCACTGCATTTTGGGAAAACGTTGATGATGCCAAGGGGATGCAGCAGAAGAGAATGAATCCAGCTCGAACAGTTCTCCAGCACGTTCTCGACAGTACGCCCATTGTGGCCCAAGTGTCCAAAGGAACATTTCGTATCGTCAAGGTATCAATCAGTGGAGGAAGATGCAAGAAGTGACAGAACCATCGCACCGGGTCGGCCGTCAGTCTGGACATGACTGACGGCGGCCCGGGGACACAAGGAGGAGGTGGGATTAGTCCATGATCTTGCGGAGGAACGCCGGCTTGTCGGGATCCGACTTGTCGATCTTGTCACTCCTGACCTGGTCGTGATTGCCAAGTGTTTGGATGTTCGGAAGCTCGATACCTGGCATTCCGCGACGAGTAATGGCCGGGGGATCGAGTTTCTTCAGGTCGATCACTCCGCTTGGTACGCGATCGAGGGGTGTGGACACCCGCGCGCCGAGCGAATGCCTGATCGACGATGGTCCGATCGCGCGTTTGTTAAAGCCGGTAGCGATGACCGTGACCATGATTTCCTCGCCCATATTCTCGTCGATCACGGCACCGAGGATGACATTGGCCTCTTCGCCTGCGGCGCTATGAATGATGCTCGCCGCTTCGTCCATCACTTCGCTGAGGGACATTGACGGACCGCCGGTGATATTGACCAGCACGCCTTGAGCTCCAGCGATGGAAACATCATCCAGCAGCGGGCTCGAGATGGCTGCATTGGCGGCCTCGGTTGCCCGGTTTTCGCCTTTGGCGATGCCCGTGCCCATGACGGCATCTCCCATTTCCCGCATGACCGTCCGCACGTCGGCAAA
>PMNP01000289.1 GCA_003161755.1 Ignavibacteriota bacterium
TCGATGCTCAACCGCTGGATCGAGGGCGGCCTGCTCGATGTCCTAGGCGAAGAGGGGGTCGGCTGCATCGTCTTCTCGCCGCTGGCACAGGGAATGCTGACAAGCCGCTATCTCAAAGGTATTCCCGCGGATTCGCGCGCAGGCAGACCCAACACCTTCCTCAAGAAGGAACAGATCACCGAAGGCACGCTCGCCAAGGTGCGCAAACTCAACGACCTTGCACTGCAACGTGGCCAGACTCTTGCACAAATGGCGATTGCCTGGGTATTGCGCCACCCCGGAATGACCTCGGCTCTTGTTGGTGCAAGCCGGGTAAGTCAGCTTGAGGAAAATCTTGAAGCATTGAAGAACCTGAGTTTTTCTCCCGAGGAATTGAAAAGTATTGAAGGGATCCTTGGCACGTCGTAACATCACGATCGAAATTCACAAAGGAGAATGTATGCGCTCGATCCGAACAGGAATCATCCTTGGGCTGACATTGCTCATTGCAGGAGGAGTAGCCATGGCAGGTCCGGTGTTTCCCTATGCGTATTCTACCGAAACTTTGCCGAACGGGTTACGGGTAATCCTGATCCCGATGGAAAGCCACGGCTTGGTTGCGTATTACTCGGTCGTACGAACAGGGAGCCGTGATGAAGTCGAGCCCGGGAAATCGGGCTTCGCGCACTTCTTCGAGCACATGATGTTCCGCGGGACCGANNTAAATATCCCGGAAACGTCTACGACAGCATCATCACGAGCATCGGGGCGAATGCCAACGCATATACCACCGATGACCTCACGGCCTTTCACCTGAGCGTTGCAACGCAGGATCTCGAAAAAGTCATCGAACTCGAGAGCGACCGGTTCCAAAACCTCTTCTATGAAAAACCCGATTTCCAGACCGAGGCTGGTGCGGTGTACGGAGAATACCGCAAGGACATTACCAGTCCTTACTCCGTCCTTAACGAAACGATGCAAAACCTTGCCTACGACGTCCACACCTATAAACACACCACGATTGGGTTCGAGGCCGACATCAAAAACATGCCTGAACAGTACGAATACAGCCAATCGTTTTTTAAGCGCTTCTATCGCCCGGAAAACGTTGTCCTTGTCATCGCCGGAGATATGAACAAGGAATCGACCCTTGCAATGATCAGAAAGTACTACGGGTCGTGGGCGAAGGGCTATTTGCCGCCGGCAATCACGCCAGAGCCTCCGCAGCAGAAGGAACGGACGAAAGACGTTGACTACCCAGGGAAGACTCTCCCCATCATCGATATTGCTTATAAGGGAGACATCTTCGACCCGGCCAACAAGAGCTATGTTGCCGCAACACTTCTTGGCGATCTGGCATTTGGAGAGACAAGCGAGATCTACAAGAAGTTTTATGTCCGGGAACAGAAAGTCGAATTTATTCAGGCCAGCATTCCGATGAACCGCGACGTGCCGCTCTTCGAAGTGTATTCCATGGTCAAGGACGAAAAGGATGTGCCAGCGGTGCGCGACGAGGTGTATCGCACGCTGGAGGAATTCAAGACCAAGCCCGTTGAGCAGCAGACTCTCGACAATCTGAAAACGCGTCAGAAATATATGTTCATTATGGGATTGGACACGCCAGAGCATGTTGCAGGTGGAGTTGCCAGGATCGTTGCCATGACAGGAGGGCTGGATGCCATCGATGCCTTCTATACAACTATGGGAACGATCACGCGGGAAGACATCATGCATGCAGCAAAGACCTATTTTACTCCAGAGCGGCGAACGGTCGTCGTCTTGAAAGGGGCACACTCATGAGATCATTCCCGTTATTGTTACCTGTCACGCTGTTGTTTGTCCTCGCTCCCATTGCTCACGGAGGATCTCTCGTGCCTGCCGACCAGGTGGTACAACTTCATGTGGAAAACGATCCCACAGTGTCGTTCCGCATCCAGTTTGCGGTGGGTTCCCAGAACGATCCTGCCGGCAAAGAGGGTCTCGCTGAAATCACGTCATCGATGCTAAGCGACGCCTCCACAACGAGGAACTCGTATGAGCAGATCCTCGACAAGCTCTATCCGTTGGCCGCATCGTACAATGCCAGCGTCGCTGTCGAGCAGACCGTCTTCGGCGGAAGGGTGCACAAAGACAACCTACAGGCGTACTATCCATTGTTTATTGACGCGATTCTCAGACCAGCATTCAAACAGGAAGATCTTGATCGCATCAAGAGCCAGACCTTGAATTATCTCGAAAACATTCTCCGGTATTCGAGCGACGAGGAGTTGGGCAAAGAAGTCTTGTATTCGTCGCTCTTTACCGGTTCCGGTTACGGGCATCCGACCGAGGGCCTCATCTCCAGCGTGAAGAGCATTACCCTCGACGATGTCCGCTCGTTTTATCGGAAGTATTTCACTTCAGGAAACGTTGTGATTGGCCTCGGAGGAGGGTATCCAAAGAGTTTGCTGGATTCACTGCAGAAAGACCTCGGAATGCTTCCGGAAGGCCGCCCCGTGGTTGCNNCTTCCCCGCTTCATGGATTCAATGTCACTATCGTGGAAAAAGACGCCCAGGCAACCGCCATCAGCATGGGGTTTCCAATAAACGTGTTGAGGGGAGAGAAGGATTGGTATCCTCTTGCGGTGGCCACGTCATGGCTGGGAGAGCACAGGAATTCGAGCAGTCATTTGTACCAGGTGATTCGGGAAACGCGGGGTCTCAATTACGGCGACTACGCCTATATTGAGAACTTCCCCCATTCAGGATCCTACACCATGCCTCTGCAAAACGTGGGGCGGAGACAACAGATCTTCGAGATCTGGATCCGTCCTGTCCCGAATGAGACTCGCCTCTTCGCATTGCGTGCGGCCCTCAGGGAATTCCAGCATCTAGTCGACCACGGCATGACGCAGAGTGATTTTGAACTTACGCGCGGGTTCCTCTCCAAATACATTCTCCACTATGCCGAAACAACTTCGGAACGGCTCGGCTATGCCCTCGATGACAGATTCTATGGAGTCAACGGAAGCCACCTCGATTTGTATCAAAAGGCGTTACAATCCATGACGCTGGACGATGTCAATGCTGCCATGCGGAAACATTTCCAGCACGGAGCAATGGATATCGCGATAATCACCAAGGGGGCACAGGCACTGAAGGACGCAATGGTGAATGGCACCCCGAGCCCGATTACGTACTCGACGGCAAAACCGGCTTCAGTGATGGAAGAAGACAAGCACATTGAAGTGTTTCCGATCCCCGTCGGCGCCGACAACGTCCGCATTATTCCGGTAACCGAATTGTTCAAATAAGTGGTGTGGGCAGTATTGAAAAATCAGGTTTGAGTATCGGAAACTGGCAACACAGGATCAACAACGTGAACCGACCATGAGCGATCGAATGTGGCTGCACCCAAGAGTGATACACGACAGCCCCCTGGAGTTTACTTCTGAAGCGCTGTTCCCCTCACATGACCATTTCATCGTTGGCGGCGACATACCCGGCGATACACTGCAACCTGTCGAAGTCGCAACAACATTCTCCACTGCGCGGCAGAGTTCCGAACCGCCGCCGGAACGATGGACCTGTTCGATGCGCGTACGCTGAACGTGTACCACACATGTGAGAGTAACCAATTTTGTACGGCTCTTCTCAGGAAGAGCCGTACATCCCTTCTGGACCCCTCCAAAACCCTCCGCTGCTGGACAGCTTCATCAGCTTTTGACTCTTCGCAAACCTTCTCTATGATTCCCGGAGATAGACTTCTTCACTGCATTGCAGAACTCGCAATTCAATGGCATTAAGGGACAACCTGACTCGTGTTGGAGTGGAAAGAAATAGCGGGAAGGGAATGTCGCAGGTTGCTGGTGTCTATCCCAGACTGTACACGTTAACGCCAGGGAGGAACAGGGCGTACATCAGCCACATTGCTGCGCCGATGCACACAGGAATTGAGAGATTGTCGTCAATGGCAATGGGTGACGCTTCCACCAAAGCCCCGAGGAGTGCAGCGGCAAATCCGATAAGGTACTCGATCGGGAGATGCTGGATTTTTGGGGCAGCGGCCACAACGAACAAGGCGGAGATGAAAAACGCCGTGCTTCCTTCCAGTGATTTGGCCAGAAATGGATGACGTCCAAACCGTCGGCCTACAAGTGCTGCGGCGCTATCAGAGACAATCAGAATGGCAAATGCGGTGATGACGATGACTTTCGGAAAGACGAGTACGCANNTCAAACGTTGCTCCGTTGAGCTTTTTCCCCTGATCGAAGCGCTCATGACTGCGAAGGAGAAAACCGAGATAGCGGTCATACACGCGCCCGGAAGGGACATGGATGAGACGGATAAAATCGGCCAATCCCACAATGGCAGTCAGCGGAACAAGGATCAACAGCGCGGTATTCTTGTCGATGAAGAAATAGACAATGGGGATCGCCAGAGAACCAAGGTGAATCCCCTTCCGCATGACCTCCACGCCGTAGCTCTGGTCAACGCTCGGCAATTCTTGAGTCCTCATATCCCAGGGGTGGATTGATCACCCGAACCTGTCGTGGCTGATGGGGCACCGGGAGGTGCTGTCTCGACGACAAGTTTGTCGTGTCCATTCGATCGTTTTTCGAGCGGCGGAAGCTCGGCGCCATGCATCACAGCGTCGATTTCGATGGAATCCAGGATCTCCCGTTCAAGCAGCGCTGCCGCAAGCCGGTGCAGCGTGTCAACATTATCAGTAAGGATTTTTTCCGCGCGCCGCATGGAAGTGTCGACGACTTTCTTTATCTCCTCATCGATGATGATGGCGGTTTCATCGCTGTAGTTCTTATGCCTGGTGATTTGCCTGCCGAGGAAGATTTCCTCGTCTTTTTGTCCATACGCAAGCGGTCCGAGCCTGTCACTCATTCCCCATTCACAGACCATCTTGCGGGCCAATTCCGTGGCGCGTTCAATGTCATTGCCTGCGCCAGTCGTGAGCTCGTTGAAGATGAGCTTCTCCGCAGCTCTTCCGCCGAGGGCGTAGGTGATCATGGTCTCGAGATACTCTTTCGAGTAGGTATGTTTCTCGTCGATGGGAAGATAGGTCGTAAGTCCGAGCGCCCGTCCACGCGGAATGATGGTTACCTTATGTACGGG
>PMNP01000407.1 GCA_003161755.1 Ignavibacteriota bacterium
CAAGTCTGACCGCTTCCGAAATGCGCGTGCTCTGTTTTTCAATCTCTGCCTTGAATCCAGCCCAACCCTCGACGACCGTGCCAAATGAGAAGGGAAGGAGGATTCCATGAAGTCGGAAATCGTTGAGCACGCTTTCATGGACACCCCTCAACCGCATGNNAGCAGTCCCACGCAAATGCGAAATGGCGGCTGTCAATTCCCTTTTCCTCGAGCATGAACGGTGCGTCGGCGGGCTTTTCTTCAGGACCGATAAGACTCGCAGCGTGAAGATAAATCAGAGCGTCGACGGGAACCGTATAGGGGATTCTTGATCGGACCGGCACGTCAACTTCCTCTGGGCTATGAGCTTGGATAAGATGACTGATTTCCGGCACAGCTTCTTCCACCGGAGCTTCCGCCGACTGCCGGACGCCGTAACGTCCAAAGGCACCCCCTCCAAATGGAATAGACTCCTCTGCCTGTTCTATTCCCGATTCAACCTTTGGCTCCGAGGTCACTAAGCGCGGAGCTTCCGACGGAGGTTCCGGAAGAGGAATATTGACCTTTGGGGACCTGATTACTGGAGGCTTGTCAACCCGTGTTCGATTTTCCAGCGCGAGCCTATTAACCAGAATTTCGATATTATCGGCGATTGTGTGGACAACCGTCGGGACCGCTTGATCTTCAAGACTCCCCAGTTGTTTCTTGAGAGAATCCCGGCGGTTGAGTTCAAGCAGCAACTCCCCCATCACCACCGCGGATTTTCTTCGAGTGTCCTGTGAATCCATTTATGCCTCCCGGCATACCCCCAAGATAGCGAACATGAAGAAGAACATCAATTGTCTCCTCCCATTTCCCGAAGTTGGCCTAAATCGCATCAAAACCGCCATAGACGGAAGTCGCCCCGACTTGAAACCTCAAAACGCCTGGGACCCACCCCTCAATGACAGGCTGCCCGCACAAGTGGTCGCCAAAGGATGACAAATTTGCCCGGTTGCACCCGGAGAGAACATTGGTTACGTTAAGAAAACCATGACTCTTCTCACGAACTTCCTGCATCCCATTGGTAAATCGAAAAGATTCAAGAACGCTGCCTGATGACGCGTTGATAGCCTTGGCGCGAGAAGGCGATACAATTGCATTCGTAGAGCTCGTTCGTCGCTACGAGGAAACAGTATACCGATTTTCGCTCAAACTTTGCCGTGATCGCGGACAAGCAGAAGAAACGCTTCAAGACACGTTCATCAACGTGTTTCGCAAACTAAAGTCGTTTGATGGCAGGTCGAAATTCACAACTTGGCTCTATGCCATAGTTGCCAACAACTGTCTGATGAAACGGCGCAGGCGGAAGCTGGCAGAGCTGGAAGACCCTCTTGAGGTTCTAGATTCTCCGGCGACCGATGAAGACGGCCGGTTTGTTCGTCATGTGGCACGATGGGAACAAACTCCCGTTGATATCATGCTCGACAAGGAACTTAAGAAGGTTTTGGAAGACGCCATGGATGGTTTACCGAAGCTGTACCGTGCGGTGTTCGCCCTCAGAGATATGGAAGGAAAGACTTNNAGCCGTCAAATCGCGGCTTCGCCGAGCACGTGCCTTCCTTCGTGACGCGCTGAGTCCTTACATGGAAACTCATCACAAGGGTTAATCATGCAATGCAAAGAGGTATATCGGTTTGTCTGTGACAATCTGGACCAGTCGGTTGACTCCCCCGAATGTCGCGCCATCCGGAAGCACCTCGAAGGGTGCCCGGACTGCGAAGCGTACCTCACTTCCCTANNTGTCGTCCTCTATCGCACCTCACAACCGTCATCAGTCCCCACGACCGTTCACCGGCGGCTCATGCACGCCCTGACACAACTCACCCGCAGGCCACACTCCAAGTCCGCCGGATCTGCTCCCCGTCCGCCTTCGAAACGTAGCAAGCACCACTGAGTTTGAGTCATCGCACAACGTCCTCTCCGCACACCGGCTGTTGTTCCCTCTCACTTCTTTCGGATCAATCCCTTTGCCGCACCCCATGGTACGACAACTGTCGTTGAACCAAACTCCGGACCAGCAATTTCTGTTGGATTGTAATAGAACATAATTCCCTCAGCGACTAGTCCCACGTTCATTGTCAGCGTGAACTTGCCATCAGGGAACGTAAAACCCGATTTCCGAAGATCGTCCTCGGGGGAAAGCCCTCGGGATCTTCTGAACGCATCCTCCGCATAGCGGGTGACCTGAGTGCCAGTCCCAGGGATGATCACGTCATCGAGAGAGAGAACCTTCGTGTCGGCCTCGTTGACCATGTAGAGGAGGCACATGGGGATTCCCGACTCGGTTCCAGTTCTGCGGGATTCCGTCACAGAAAACGTCAGGATACCGAGAGTATCGCCGACGATACTAATGGTGCGGTCAATTCGCCAGGGGGCTTGATGGGAGGAATTGGAATCTCGCGCATCGTACAGTTTCATCTCCTCAATCAAAACATCATTGAGAACACTTTCCACGCCTTGTGGATCGAATTTTCCGAGAAGAACCTCCTGGATCAGCCTGTTCAGTGATTCGCTCGAACCATTCCCGGGAACCGACACACAGAGGGGATACTCGACGCGTACCGTCACACAGGGTGTTCCTCGTTCTCCGCATTTTCCTCCCGAACGCTCGAGGGTATCGGTTCTAAAAACTACACGCGCAGTTCGGGAACCGGGAAACGACAGGGCTGTCGAACACACAAACGNNCAAGGAGAGATAAACGCATCATACGGATTGGCTTCCTTTGCTCATATGCGACCGGTCCAAAAGCGATTCTCTTGGAAAAGCGATGCAACGCTCAACGACTGAACCTGCGATACTATTTCTTGGAATAGTACTGCAAGGCTTCCGGCATTTCCTGCTGAATCTTGTCAATGCGAGCCTGATCAGAGGGATGGTCACTAAGGAATTCCGGCGGCTTTGTCCCCCCCTGCGACGCCATACGCTGCCAGAACGTGAGCGCATCATTGGGATTGTATCCTGCCATGGCCATAAAGATCAGACCAAGATGATCCGCTTCGCTTTCCTGAACCCGGCTATACGGCAACAAAACTCCGACCTGCGTTCCCAATCCGAAGGCCGACATCCAGAGTTGTTTTGTTTCGTCCGGTTTGTTGGAGAGCGCCTGATCAAGCGCCAAGCCTCCAAGTTGTGTCAACAAACCCTGGCTCATCNNCAACAGCGTGCGCAATTTCATGTCCGAGCACAACGGCGAGGCCGGTCTCGTTTTGTGTCACCGGCAGAATTCCCGTATAGACCACCACCTTCCCTCCCGGCATGCACCATGCGTTGATCTCCTTGCTCTCGACCAGATTGAATTCCCAGTTGTATCCGTCAAGCTGGCCCGTGAGCCCCTGCTGACTCATGTAGCGCTCGACAGCGGACTGAATATTCCGACCGACCTTCTGTACAAGGGCGGTTTGTGCGGTGTTGGTGCTGATCTTGTTTTGCTTGAGAAAATCGCCGTACTCTTGAGTGCTCATCGAGAGCATCTGGGATGACGGAACGATACTCAATTGCCGACGACCGGTTACAGGCACTGTGCTACAGCCTGCCAACACGATCGACAACAGGGCAACGATGGTAGCTATGCGAATCCAATACATGACGATCTCCTTGGTGCATACACGTGGAAAAGCCAATAATGGAACAGCACCTTACGTTCACCTAAGGTTTATTTCGCAAAAGGTTCCGGATGTCGGTCAGGAGAAGGACTTCATCAGAGATCTTCGCAGGTTCAGCGGGTTTTTCCTCCGGCTTTCGTTTCATCCGATTGATGGCTTTGATCATCATGAATATGGCGAACGCCACGATCAAGAAATCGAACAGGGCCTGGAGGAAACTCCCGTATCGGAGAAACACACTCGCATCCACAGTTGCCCCTTCTCGAAGGACGAACGAGAGACGGGAAAAGTCCAAGCTGCCGATTATCAGGCCCAGCACAGGCATCAGAACATCGGTCACAAGGGACGAAACCACTTTGCCAAACGCCGCGCCGATAATGACGCCCACGGCAAGATCGACAACATTCCCTTTCATGGCAAATTCCTTAAATTCCTTGACGACACTCATACGCCCTCCGTTGAGAGTTGTTGAAGTGAATTGGAGACAGCCTCACAAAATTGCATAGACAAAGCCCATTGCCAGCACCTGTTTGATCTGGGTTCTTGGGCTCACCGTAACGTCATTCACCAGTTGAACGCCAAGACTTGCCGTTATGTACTTGTTTACCTTGGCCGTGATCATGTTGTCACTTCGTGCGAGCGTGCGATGAACATCAGTCGCCGGCGTAAAAATCTCCAGCCGGGATGCCAGAGTGAGATTTTCGGCAAAGCCCCACGCCGCCTCTGTGACCCATTCAAACCCGCCGTCGACCCTTGATTTTTCGACTTCCGGAGTGTTGGGATCATCTGCGTAGGCGTTAAACGATGATGTGAGGATTTCCCTCACTGCGAAACCAAAACGGGTTTTTACTTCCTGAATCGGCTGGTACGCCACGCCGACGCTTTGTGTGAGGTAGCCGGGATCGAAGAACTTGGATACAGGAGTAGCAATGCCCGTATTATCGTACTTGAATCCCTTGGCAAATTGCGTCCGCATCGTAACGGAAGCATAGGGGTTGACATACACTCCCATCTTATAAATCAGCAAACTTTCAAAGTAGATCTCATCATCAGTTTTTCGAATTCCCTCATCTCCCAGCCTGGTCTGCCCGATGGCAAGGTTGTAGCTGTTTGACCAGCCGAAGCATTCGCTGCTAAGGGCTGCTCCTCCATTCAGAAAAGCGGTGTATGCAAGGGCGTTTTCCCCTCCCTGGACCCAATCCTTAAAGGATACCTGAGTCAGATTGGCCCCGGTGTTCATTGAGTAACTCCACCCATATTTCTTGGCACTGTCGGCCTTGGCCGCGGCTGCCTGCTCCTGAAACTTCTTTTCCCGATCCTGATCTTCTTTTGAAAGTTGCTGGGCACGCCCAATTCCGGCAAGGAGCAAACAAGACACTATGCAGAGAACGAGTGCACGCATGGAAGAATCCTTTCTCAGGGCTGTTGGTATGTTTAGGGAACTTCAGATTGACGAATCTGCCGATTGTACGGTTGCTTGTTCTCGACGGCGATGGCCAACGAAACACTGAAGACCGGCAAATGACAGGTCTACGCGACAAATCCGAAAGGGCTGAATATGAGGTAAGAAATGATTGAAGTCGCCACAACTGCGGCGAATCTTCCATATAACAATAAATGATTTCGTCCGGTTCCGCTGCGCAACTTGATCCACGCACCGATTAGAGTTTTTCGGTTCGGTGAAGGTGACTGTGATGATAGCCATAAAAGAAATAGATGATGATGCCAACAACAAGCCACAAGCCGAATCGAATCCAGGTCACGTTTGGCAAACCAAACATAAGTCCGACACAAGAGAGAACGCCCAACACTGGAATCAGGGGAACAAATGGCGTGCGAAATGCGCGCGGCCTGTCGGGTTCGCGCCTCCGGAGAATGATGATGCCAATGCAGACCAGGGCAAAGGCAAAGAGGGTTCCAATATTGGAAAGATCCACCATCTCATCAATGCTCGTAAACATCGCAGTGACGCCGACAGCAACACCCGTCAGGATCGTTGTCACGTGCGGCGTTTGGAACCTCGGGTGAACCCGGGCGAAGCTCGAAGGAAGCAAGCCGTCGCGTGCCATGGAAAAGAAGATGCGAGGCTGGCCAAGTTGAAAAACGAGAAGGACAGCTGTATGCGCGACAACCGATCCAAAGGCCACAATGCCGACCGCCGTATCGCTCCATCTGCCGATGTTTGCGTACTGGAGCGCAAGGGTAAGTGGCTCTGCTTGTTGAGTAGAGAGCATGCGCACAAGGGCGTTATAGGGAATAATGCCCGTGAATACCACAGCCACGACCACATAAATGATGGTGCACACGATAAGTGAGCCGATGATGCCCATAGGAAGATCTTTTTTCGGATTGCGCACCTCTTCCGCCACGGTGGAAACTGCGTCGAACCCGATGTAGGCAAAGAACACCACAGCCGCACCTGCCTGGATTCCGGCCCAGCCATTTGGTGCAAAGGGAATCCAGTTGGAAGGTCTGACGTAATGGAATCCAACGAACACAAAGAACGCTAGCACCAGCAGTTTGATCAACACCATAACTGCATTGGCTCTTGCACTCTCACGGATTCCAATAACGAGGATGAATGTTATTGCCGCGACGATCCCAAAAGCAAGGACATTGCAAACAATGGGAATCCCGAACAGATGAGGCGCGTGGTCGAACAATCCGGGAATTCTCGCCGCTGTCCGATAGTCTGTCGAGAGCCAATCCGGAATGTTGAACCCGAAACCGGAAACCAGAGTCCTGAAGTAATTCGACCAGCTGATGGCGACAGCAACATTGCCCACCGCATATTCGATAATGAGATCCCATCCGATGATCCACGCAACCAACTCCCCCAAGGTGCCATACGAGTATGTATAGGCGCTTCCCGAAATGGGGACCATAGCTGCAAACTCGGCATAGCACAAAGCTGCAAATCCACAGGCGACTCCCGTCAGCAGGAACGAAATAATGAGTGACGGTCCGGCGCCTGGACGGGCAACATCCCCGGCAGCAGCTGTTCCAATAGTCGCAAAAATCCCGGCGCCAATGATTGCACCTATCCCGAGCAATACGACATCCACGGGCCCAAGTGCACGCTTGAGGCTTTGTGTCTGGACTTCCCCCTCGCGGAGGATCGATTCGAGGTTCTTGGTGCGGAAGAGCTGCTGGAGCATTACACCCGGAAGCGGTTAGTGGAAAATGGCCTGTATTCTGGTGATTTTACTAACAAAACTCAAGGCTCTTTAGCTTTCTGCAGAAAACTTCACTCTCTTCGAGTTGCGGTTTAATCGAAACCTCTAAAGCTCATTTAGAAAAGGAGTACCCCAAGTGGACGTTCCAACGGACGCGAAAATGGGAGGTTTTTAAGGTCATTTTTTTGCAATTATGAAAGAAATCAGAGGTCAGATTTGCAGAAACGACATACTTTTGACCTCAACAGAACCCCGGACCATCGCAAAATATTAAGTTTTTGACAAATATCGAACAGGCATGTTTTTTGCTAATAATTCAACAGGTTTTGATGGTTCGAGCGAGTGTACACGTCTTTCATGACGTCGCTCCCACCGGGAACGTCGTGCAGTTGAATAGTCGACTTTGCCGCGAAAGGGAATCACCAATGACACTGCTTGCAGGATTTCTGGTGTACGTCGGATTGATGACAGTTGCCGTTGCCTTCCTCCGGTTTGTACGGTTCTGTGATGATGATGTTCGAGTCATTCATGAACGAATGGATCCCAGCCATCAGGAAGATTTTCAAGAGGCGATGTCAAAGTAGCTCCTGGTTGTGCAATTTCTCGAGATGCAGACTGCTCGCCGCTCGGGATCCATCCCCCGGTATCTCGCTTGGGCAGCAATCATAAAGGGACAGCAACGTTGCTGCCCCTTTTCATTTCTCCCCCCTCACTCTTCCATGCCAACCGAAAACATTGCCTCCAAGTCATGACGCGAATACGTTCGGAACGCAATCAGGGTTTCGGTGCTCCTGATTCCTCCGACCAGCGCCATCTGGCGAGTAACAAGATCCGCGAGGTCTTCATTCGTTTTCACTCTGATGAGTGCGACCAAGTCGTATTGGCCGCCCACAGAGTACACCTCGGAAATCCCCTGGAGGGCGGCAAGTTGTTCGGCGATCCCCTGTACCCGCCCATGTTCAGCGCTCATCAACACAACTGCAGTCACCATGTGTCAACCTCCCCGTTACGATGGTTGCCGATTACTACCGCTCCTTTGTGCCGCCTGCAGAAACCTTGCCGAGCAGATTCTGAACCAGATCTTTATGCACCGTGAACGTCATCATCTTCAGCTTCACGTAGTCCTCATGCCAGAAGTAATACCCTGAGTGAGGACTATTCCTTGAGCTGGCACCGGAATCCTTGATTAAGTACCAGTCTTTTCCATCAACCACCGACCATCCCACGACATGAATTCCATGATCATCGGTCGTGGTATGATTGCTGAACCGGAATTGTCGGGCATTTTCATCAATACAATCTGACGGGATATCAAACGTCGGTATTACCCCGACCCCCGCATGGCCATCGTATCCTGGTTCCGAGGTATCACCGCCGATACAGATGCTGTAGCCCTTTCGGATTGCCCGCTTGATTGTCTCCATGAAATCCGCAAGGGGCACGTTCAAGTAGTCGCTGCTGNNTATTCCGCCATGCTGAAGTACGGCTTCTCCATCAACGACATGACTTCCACATAATCGTCCAGGGGAAGCCGCACCACGTTGGTAAGATACTCTTTTGGGGTCATCGTCCGGCCATTGATCGACACCGTCGATGGAGGTTTGCCGAGGTAATGATCGAGAATCCCACGAATTGTCTCGACAACCTGACCTTCGTCCCACGCCGCCGAGTTCTTTACCGACTTCAGGTACTGTGTCATTTCATCAACGAGAGCCCGGTGGTCGTGATATTTCTGTCCCGTGAGCATTCCCGGGTATGCTGACGCTGGCACAATCCCATACTCACGCCANNTTTGCTTTTTCCACATATTCCCAGTACACCGTATACATTTCCGACAGCTTGATCTCCTTGCCCGTCAACCGATGGAACTCCGACTCATAGAACGAGGTTGCGGAGAAACACCAGCACGTTCCGGTGAGGCCCTGGGATATTGGCGGCTGATGCCATACCGTTTTGAACGAATCAAGAGAAGTCGGTGCTTTGACGCCGGAGAAGTCCATCCTGAATACTGTTGTTGGGCTGGACTCGCGCCGGATGTAGGCATCTGCCGTGCGCGTAATCTCATCAAAAAATTCATTCTTCGGCGAAACGAATACACCATGGTCATGCTTGCTCTCCTCTTGCGCCGCCATTACCGCGGGGATACNNACGTGTCTCTTCATGGCTGGTAACCCTGATTGGTTGTCGAATGGTCTGCTTTAGCGGACAATCACTTTTTAGAGGATTGGGCCATCCTCAGAGCATTCTCCGCTATTCGCTTGCATCCAGCAGACGAATTTGCCTGACATTGTTAAACAATTGTTCGGAAGTATACGCTGGTTCTTCCTGAATAACATACCGAGCAAGAAATGCTTCACAAAGCTGCAGAAGATGCGCATCGCTTGCCTGCTGACGTTTGCCCTCCGAGTGACAGTGATGCGCCGCTGAATTCACACCTTTGGTCCAGAGTACCTTCCCGACTCTTGAAGAAGGTTCTGGCCGCAAGCTCACTGCCTCCGGNNTGAAATTTCCCGGTGGTACACTTGAAGATACCTCAAGGCCGCGAGGACGGCCTGGCAGTGCTTGATTTCCAGGTCCAATTCACTCAAGAGTCTTTTCTTTTCAAGTCTCTCCTCTTGTGTCAACTGATTGTTGCTCTTGAGGACTTCCATTTCCCGGGATTCATCCCCACCAAGGCTTATTCGCACCTTTACTCGTTGTGCGAAGGAGTTCTCCTCCACCGTATGAACCTGCTCTCCAAGCAAATGCGCCTGTCGTTGCACATCGCTCTTCAGCCGACTCAGGGGAAGTTCATCGGAAAAGCCATGGGAACAGATTGTCAGGATCAACGATGAACCTGGTTCACCCNNACGCCTGCAGATCTTAGAAGTTGGAGTGCCTGATATTCGGTCATGACGTCCATGCATGTGAGGGGATAGGGCTTCTCGCATGTGCCGGGTCACAAACCGGGGTTGTGCTGCAACTGGAGATTCACAACGGGATAATGATTGAGGAAAGCACCCAATAATGAGTTCCGGAGGAACCCAACCCGCAAATCACCGGAATTTATGACTCAGCCGTCAAAAGTATAGCCAATTCACGCGGAAGATGCAAGGAATGGAGACAGACGGGTCATGCATACGCGCTTGGAAGGCGCACGTTTATGGAGTGACGTTCGAGTACTATTGAGGATAAAGAAGGTTACAACGACTTGAATTCTGCAATCAAAAGAGATTTGTCCCGATTGGTGACGTCCAATCTGTCTTCGCGGACATAGACCAGATGATTCGGGAAAAATTGCTGAAGGCTCTTCTTTGCCGTTTCAACACTGGGATATTCAACGCTTTCCAGCCTGCGTCGCGCGGCCTCTGTCAGGAACACTTGTCCCTTGACTTGGCGAAGTTGCATGGGGTTCCCTCTTGTTGTTTGACTCAGGTACCTATGCATGTAATTTAAGTGTTTCTTTAACAAACTGCCAGATGTTCAAGNNATTTGGGCGAGCCGACCCCTTTTTCCCCCATCATCAGGGGTTTTGCTCATTTTCTCCAGCTTCCATTGCATCAAAATGATTGCGCAGCCTCTGGGCCAACTTCTCGCCCACAGTCAAGGTCAGTTGTTCGAGGGTTGCGAACTTCACGCCTTGAACAGAACCAAATGCCTCAAGAAGTTCCTTTGCGCGTTTCTCTCCAACTCCGGTTATTGCATGCAGCTCGGTTTGAAGCGTCCGTTTGCTTCTCACACTCCTGTGAAATGCTATGGCAAATCGGTGTGCCTCGTCCCTGATTTGTTGAAGTAGCCGCAATCCTGCCGAGTCCTTTGCTATCAGTTCGGCGTCTGATGCACCAGGCTTGTACACTTCTTNNTGATCGGCTGGTGCCCAACGCCCAACGAGGCAAGCACTTCCACTGCACTGGAGAGTTGTCCTTTGCCTCCATCCACAACAATCAGATCGGGAAATGCGCCGTGGCCTTCAAGCAGATGACTGTACCTGCGCCGGAACACCTCCTGCATACTGGCAAAATCGTTTGGGCCGGTCACTGTGTTAATCTTGAACTTCCTGTACTCGCTTTTGCGAGGCTTCCCATCAACAAACACTACCATTGAAGCGACACTATCAACTCCCGAGGTATTCGAGATATCGAAGCACTCGATTTTGCGCGGCGGAGAATCCAGCCCGAGATCAGCCTGGAGGTCTTTCACTCCTGCAGATACCTGACCCGTCCGTTTTAATTTCTGCAGTTTCAGTTCATCGAGCAGGAACTTCGCATTGGCGTTCGAAAGGCGGACAAGTTTTCCTTCCTCCCCCTCCTTCGGCTGGAGGAGAAGCACCGTCTCGCCCTTTCGGGTGGAAAGCCATTCCTGCAATGGATCGCTTTCCTCGAGCATCACGGGGAGGAGAATCACTTTTGGCAGATCTTCAGCATCCAGATAGTATTGTTGGAGAAAGGCGGTAGTCACCTCCTGCTGCTGTTTCCCCAACACTCCGTGCATGAAATAATGTTGTCGGCCGACAAGCTTGCCTTCGCGGAGTTTGAACACAACACCACAGGCATCGTCATGGTCTTCGGCGAACCCCAGAATGTCCCGATCAGTCGCATCGAGATCCGATACCCGTTGCTTCTCTCCATATCGTTCGAGGCCTTTGATTCTGTCACGCAGTATGGCTGCCTCTTCGAAGCGCATTTCCGCCGAATACCGCTCCATTTCCACGCGCATCTGTTCTTTCAGCGACTCGCTCTTCCCTTGCAGCAATGCTGCAACCTGATCAATCATTGCAGCGTAGTTCGTCTGCGAAAACAGTCCTTCACACGGGCCGCCGCATTTCTTGATATGGTAGTCCAGACATACCTTGATCTTCTTCTTCCTGATCGCCTCCTCATCGATGAAATAGTTGCAGCTCCGGATCATGAAGATGTCCCGAATCGCCTTGAGTGCGGAGCGGACGTTTTTTACATCCGTGTACGGGCCGAAATAGCGGGAACCGTCCCGGCGGATCTGCCGGGTGATGAAGACGCGCGGGTACGGCTCCCCGGTGATGACGATATAGGGGTAACTCTTGTCGTCCTTGAGGCTGACATTGTACCTGGGCCTGAATTTCTTTATCAGGTTGGCTTCCAGTATCAGCGCCTCGACCTCGGAGTCGGTCACGATCACCTCCAGGTCGGTAGCCTTCAGCAGCATCTGCTCGATCCGGGGGCCGACGGAGCGGGATTTCTGGAAGTACTGGCGGACCCGGTTCCGGAGGTTTTTCGCCTTCCCGACATACAGGACCTTTCCTGCACTGTCTTTGTGCTGGTAGACGCCGGGAGCGGCCGGAAGGANNGACGTCCTCCCGTGTAATCCGAATATTCATGGAGGAGGGGACCATGGCCTTATTTGACAAGGACCATTTTCTTGACCGCCGTCGCCGCCCCGCCGCCCCCCTGAATCTCAAGGCGATAGAAGTACACTCCCGACGCCCTGACTGACCCGTCAAACCGGACGGAGTATTCCCCGGGAGGTTGGTGCTCGTCCACCAGCGTGGCCACTCTGCGGCCGAGCAGATCAAAGACCGCCAGGTTCACCCCCGACGGTGCATCGGTCCCGGAGACGATGCCCGGAACAATGTAGCTGATCGTNNTTGAAGGGATTCGGATAATTCTGCCCGAGCGAAAACGAGAGGGGGGTGCCGGGTCCGGGGGGTGGGTTGACCGGTGTCCCCGCCTGATACAGGACCCATCCATCCGGATCGAACCGGACGCTGTCAGGACTGGTGGAGGAGGCGAATCTGAAATCTTCGGTCCTGAGGCTGTCCCGGACGGTCAGCGTCGTGTCACGGGTCCCCGTGTAGACACGGACCTGGAGGGGCATGGCGTACGTCGGCCACGCCTGATCCTGCTGTTGCACAATGCGTATCGTGAGCGTGCGACTGCTCCAGCTGGACGCCATAGAGTACACCGGCCACCCGGGACCGTATATCCACTCGTCGAAGAACCAGCTCATGTCCCTCCCCGTGACCGATTCCACG
>PMNP01000284.1:0-11880 GCA_003161755.1 Ignavibacteriota bacterium
TTTCGTACGCCCCTGGTACGGAGTTCTCCCTTGTATTTAATCTTCGGATGGCAGTCCTTCTCCTCTGCATAGTGGAAGGATTGGCGATCGTCGTCTGGCTCCGAAGAACCAATCCCTTGGTCGAACTGCGCAGCATGGCTGACTCGACTGGAATAGTTGCCATGCTTCTCATCCTTGTGCTGATTACCGGGGAGTCCAGGGATTATTTTGAGTCACAGATCGAACAACAAACGCAGTCGCAGACCTATGATGGTAGTGTAGTGCAATCGCTTCAGAATATGGAGCAACTTGTCCTTTCGGGAGGATGGCTGCTGTATTCCATCGGCGTGATGGTCATCGGCCTTTGGCGGCGCCTTCGAGGACTCCGACTGCTTGCCATCGCAGTGTTCGGCTGCACCATCCTCAAGATCTTCCTCTATGACCTTTCATTCCTCGAAACATTGTACCGCATTTTCTCGTTTATCGGACTGGGTGTAATCCTGCTTGCCGCATCGTATCTCTATCAGAGGAACAAGGATATTATCCTGGGAAATTCAACTCTCGACCTGGGTTCAAAGGAAAAGCAGGGAGCCTGATGTAATTTCACCTTTCTTCTGCCACCTGCACCAACGCTTCTTTGCAATCTCTACCAGCTTTGCGGAGTATACCACGAAGGCTGCCTACCATCACATTCTGCCGGCGCCCTTTGTCGATTCTCCCCAGGGCTCATGTCAACGCAACACCCCAATCAGTTGTCCAAGATATGAACAACCAGTTCCTCGAGAGTTATGTATGACCGCTGCCGACGAGCAGCACCTCATTACTGCGGCCCGGAACGGCAGCCGCGAGGCGTTCCGTTGCCTCGTGGAACTGCATATGAAAAGCGTTTACTCGCTTGCATTCAGGTTCGTCAATGATCACCAAGGATGCCGAGGAGATTGCGCAAGACGCGTTTGTGAGGCTCTATGGGTCATTTTCGGCATTTCNNGGTGAGGCGTGATCGAGGGAGGGGTTTGGCGGTTTGAAGGTGGGAGAGTCTTATATGCGCGCCATCGACCAATGAAGGAAAGGGGCTTCACCAGGCCCGACTCCGCCATCATGTCCTGCGTAGCATCACTGCCGTTCACCAAGACAACATCGAATAATTTCACATCGCTTGCTTTCACACTGTCGGCATTCCATTCCAGCCCCGGAGTCCACTTCAGGGTCCAGGGACACGTATCGGCGACGATCCCCGATTGATGCCATGCAAATGAAAAATTAGAAGACCCTCCGTGCAAGGCCTGTGCGTAGGCGAAATCCTGGAGAAACGGTCTTCCTTTCAGCACCGCGCTAGTCTTGATAAAATCCAGTCCCAGGACGCTTGATCCGTCAGGTATAACATCGAGAGACTCCCTCAATCCATACAATTCCGCGTATTCGAATGTCCGCCAGGATACCGCGGTGGAGACCGCAAGCGCCGACATTATTGCAAGCGTAAAGAGCGGGAGAAGTGCGCGTGATCGCAGATGGAGAGTGTCGGCGAAGTTTTCCTTGTCATCAGATAACAGCGTTGGGGGGGGAGCCGCGAGGAGAATGAGGATAAGTCCGATCGGGAACCATCGCACGGAAAAAAGAATCGTGTTCAGAAATTTTTCAGGGCCAAGAAAACTGAAAAGAATGAAAAGGAGCCCCAAGATTCCCATTGGAAAATCGATGGATGTTGCGAGTGTTCGGCGATGCATCAGGATTCCCATTACGATCCAGAGAATCACCGAAACCACAATCATGAATTCAAGGGGAGAGCGCAGCCCACCAAGCGACGCATCAACCACCCACCATGAAGAGAGTCGACGAATGATAGGGACGCTGTACTCGATGGAATTGTCAAATCCCCAGAGGGCGCGGGTCGAGGCAATGTGAGGGAACCAGAATGCGGCAGCAATGGCCGCCGGCAGAGCAAGGACAAGGCTTCGAACCACTACACGCAGGGGTTTGCGCGCCATTATCTGAAGGAGAACAAGGGCCGCCACCCCCACAAGGAACCAAAGGGCATGAGCCAGGAGGAGGACGAGAAGTATGGCCGTTCCCTTGAGCCCGTTTGCAAACGAAAGTGGACCATCGTCGAGGTTTGTAGCATAAGTGAGCCAAAGGACAAACAGAGGCCACCCCAGCATGAAGCCCAGCAAACCCCAATACAAGCTTAGGTTGAATACAAAAACTGAAGCGAACACAGTTGATGCAATCGACCGATTGCGTCGTTTTGCCAGGTGGNNGGCCGCACGGGCGACCTCTCGGCGATCGTTCTGCAGGACGCCAGGATCAAGACGCAGATCTTGCCCAAAAGGAACGTCGGCAGAATTTTCCAGCCTAGCACCAGGAGGAGATACGCAAGGCTATTGGGAGACCACCAATTGATCACCATTTGCCCCTGATGTGCCCCTCCCAACGTTTCCCAGAACAACCGCGCCTGGACAAGCTGTTGCGGGAGGTCCGTAACGGGTATGAGAGTCACAAAAAGGAACGGCACGGTAGTGAGGACAAGGCAAGCGACAAGAGCCAGAATGCGGGGTGAGGGGAAATGCAGATGCATGTGATACCCTTGAGTCATGTCGGCAGAGCGACACAGAACGAATCATCCTACTTCTCGCCTGCGCAGGAAGCCTGCCGACATCTCAAGTATCTATGAGAATCAACAACGCCGCAGGGCGGTACTCATGTACCAAGGCACGACAGAATCATTGGAAAACAAACGGAATCGTCAGCCACGACGTCACTGGTCCATTGGTCATCATCCCTGGGGAATACTTCGAATTCATCACTGCTTCAATCACTGCGTCATTCAGGGCCGTGTTGAAGCTGCTGACGATGACCGCCTTGATCGGTCTTCCCTGAGGATCGATCTGAACTTTTGCGATAATCTTCCCCGCACCCTTTGAAAAGGCCGGGTTGAATTTTGGTATCTCCCGCTTGACAATCTGAGGCTCTCGTTCAACGGGCACAAAGGATTGCTCGTTTGATTGGTCCGCTTGTTGTTGTGTTGCCGGAGCTTGCGCTGCCGGCTGGGCCGTCGCCGGTGCAGTCTGCTGAGGAGGAGGCGTACTTGCCGGCGCCGATTGTGTAGGAGCGGTCTTGGTCGAAGCTTCAGACGTTTGCGTCGGCTTGGCTGGAGCAGGTTTTGCTTCTGTGCTGGACTTCTTTTCTTCGGACTTCGTCGCATTCTTTGAAGCAGACGCGTTTGGTGAAGCGGCGGATGACGTCACTGCCGGCATGGATGCTGACTGGTTTTCTGTGGCGGGCGTCGTCGTGGATGCTGCAGACTCGTTGGGCTGCTGCGTTGTTTCCGTCTTCGCAGCCATCGAAGAATTGGGGGAAGAGGAGGTGCCTCGCATCATCATAAAAACTGCAACGCCGAGGGCTACCACAACAACAGCCACCAGTCCAAGGATCAATCCCGTCTTGCTTTTTCCAGCTTCATGATCTGCTTCATCCTTTCCCACCATCGGTGCGGCCGCGACGGCCTCATCGGTGGGCATCAGGGAAGGAACCGTTGCCCTGCCATGGCGATCCTCTGAAGAGGTGTGGCCTCCACCATGTGTTCCGCTGTCCGAGATTTTCATCTTCCCAGAGTCCGTAATCTTGGCTTTCCCGGACTCAGAAATTTTCATCCGGCCGGACTCGGAGACACGTGCACGACCGGATTCGGAGACCTTTACCCGTCCGGATTCTGCTGGTCGTGCGGTACTGCTTTCGGGCGCTTTGGTCTCTTCGGGGTGACCGCTGTTCTTCGCCTGCAGCGTCGCCAACTGCCGAATCTTCTCTTCATATTTCTTGGCAACACTGTTTTCGGGATCGATGATCAGCACTCGCCGTACTTCTCCCAACGCGCTTTGGTAGTCACCTCGTTCGAGGAATTCATCAGCGCGCTCAAAATACTGACTCTTCAGCGCCTGGAGTTTTTCCTGTTTTGCTCCGCTTTGGGTCTGCGATTGTGTCAGGGCTGATCGCGCGGAATCCATTGGACCACCCTGACGCTGGCCTGCACCAAGCGCACGCTCAAAGAGATTAGGCAGCTGGCCGAGGATTTCATTTTTTTCAGTCTTCGTGAGCGTGCCGTTCTTCGCCCCGTCGGCGAGGCGAGTCAGCTGTTTTTCCACGGCAATGAGGTAAATGTTGCGGGGCTCCACGGCCTTTGCCGCAAGAACCAGCTTCAACGCTTCGCCGAAGCGCTCTCCTCCGACGTGCTCAGAAGCGCGCCGAAGGAAGTCGCTAATTGACGACTGAGGAGGGGAAGCAGCTGTTGCGTTCATAGCATCTCCAAGTATATCAACGTGAACCACCGGCTGCCCGGCCGTTCGGGTACACGAGTTTCAAGGACTGGACGTTTGATGGGCTCTGCCTGGCTTGATTCTGTCGAATGCNNTCGGCTTTCTTGATCTCCGGATTCATGGGATCGATCACGTATGCGCGTGCCACTTCATCCAACGCAAGAGCAAAGTCATCCTGTTTCTGAAATTCCTCTGCCGCCAACAGATGGATTTGGATGAGGCGATCAGATTCTTCCCGATTGTCAGTTTCGCTCTCGGGTGGCAGATCAAGCTGCATACTCCAGATTTCCTGCTCAAGCTGCTGTAGATCGGAGTTTTCAGGATCAACAATCAGCCCGATGGCGATTTCCGCGAGAGCCTCCTCGAAGGACCCCGAGCCAAGATACTCCTGGGCCAGCTTGATGTGCTCCTGGACCTGGATGCTGTGCGCCCCTCCACTCTCCTGCGGGGCGGTCTCTTCCTGAAAGTCTTGATTGCTGACAACAGTACCTTGCTCGATCGCGTGCTGTCTGTCTTCCTCGATGGCCTGTTCGCACTGAGCGACTTCTTCGTTCAGAGGATCAATAATAAAGGCCTTGGCGAGTTCGTCAAGCGCACGATCATATTCTCCGGCCGCCCTCAATCGTTGAGCCTCCTGCACATGCGATTGCACCGCCTCGACATTGGCGGCCTCGTCCTCTACTTCTTCCTGCCGCGGACCTTCTTGTGTGAGTTGATTCTCACGGCGACTCTGCTCTTGTGCCGCTAGGATCTCCTCCTCCATTTTTCGTACGTCAGCATCAAAGGGATCGATGAGGAATGCAAGAGCCACTTCGGCCAGCGCATTGTCATAGTGCCCCGCACTCAATTCTGTGCGCGCATCGACAAGGTGTTGGCCGATCTTTCCCTTTGCTTCGCGTCGCCTTTCTTCGGCTGCCGCGCTTTCACCACGCACCAAACGGCCNNTCTCCAACCGCTTCAGATCCTCTTCCTTGCGCTTGCGATCTTCCTCTTCCTGTCGGCGGCGACGTGCCTCATCCGCCCGCATCGCCTCCTCTTGCATGGCAATAACCTTCTGCTCGCATGCCGGAAGTTCCACATTTGCAGGATCCAACACGTAAGCCCGTGTAATGATCCTCAATCCCTCATTGAACTTTCCCTCTTTCGCCAACTGTAGGGCACTGTCCATGTGCTTTCGGATCGCTTGATCAACAGCTGCCCGTTTCTGCCGCTCCTGCTCCTCTTTGCGACGCTGCCGTTCCTCTTCCTCGTGCCGCGCTTGTTCCTGACGCTCGTGAATTGTCGCCTGGAGAGCAAACGCCTCCTCATTGTAAGGATCAATCACCANNACCACCACAAAGGCCAGTTCATTCAAGGCCGACTCATAGCGTCCTTCGGCAAGAAGCTGTTTGGAACGGGCAAGATATTGTTGCATCTTCTCGATCTGCGCACGCTTTCTCGCCTCCTCCTCCTTGTTCTGTCGCTCCTCCTTCTCCTTTTGCAGCTTCGCGATCTCGGCTTGAATCATTTGCTGATGCCGCACTTCGGCTTCCCGCTCGAGCTTAAGCCGTTCTTCTTCCGCACGCCTGCGCTCTTCTTCAACCGCCCTTTGCAGCTCCACCTTCAGAGACCGCGTCGATTCCTTTGCCGGATCCAGAAGGAATGCCCGGGAAACTTCGTCAAGGGCGCGAGGGAGATCTTTCTTTGCCCTAAACTCTTCAGCGCTCCGCAACAACGCCTGAATTTTCAAGTCGATGGCCGACCGCCGCGCACTGTCCTCTCGACGAGCCGAATCGGTAAGTCTTGCCGGTGCCTCTGGCCTGCGCGGTCCTGCAACGGGTTTGGACGGAGGATGACCAGCGGTGGAAGGAACAGCCTTGCCCGCGATACCCGCAGGTTGATCCTTTTTCAATTGCTTCATGGCAGAACGAACCCTCTCCTCATACGCAATCGCATAAGGATTCCGGGGGTCTAGCTCCCTTGCCCTGCCAATGACTTCAAGTGCGGCATCATATTGCGACTCCTTGACAAGCCGGTCGGCATTGCGCAGAAGCAGGGCCACATCTTTGACTTTTCCGCTCGATTGGGGATTCTCAGGCATTCTCTACTCCAGTACGGCAATGAAGTTCAAGCATTTATTGTCTTGCTATGGCGAAAGCACCCCTCCACACACCGAAGCAGATCCGCTATCGGCGCTGATTTACTCACAAAATAATCAAGTCCGGGATTCAACACCGCCCCACGAGTCTGTGGATCGTCAATTCCCGAAACAAAGACAAAAGGAACTTCCGGCCTGTTCGAAAACTCTCTGACATAGCTGTGAAACAGTACACCATCCAGTGTCGGCATGAAAATGTCAGATATTATCAAATCAATCACGTCTGACTCAAGCCTCTCCCGAGCCTGTTTCCCATCCGTTGCCTCTGAAACTTCGTACCCCTGCTCTTTCAAGAGCTCGGTGATAAAGCTGAGGTACATATCATCATCGTCAACTAGAAGAATTCTCATAGCCTAACAGCTTTCTCTTTTGATCAAGCTTCCGCCAAACCTCCCTGGTTCTTGGCCTGTCCGGAGGTCCCCCAATGAAAAATCTGCGGAATGTCAAGAAAAAAAACAAGGGGGCGGGGCATGTTTATTTCATTCGTGTGATCCAGCTCAAAATGAAGGTGATCTTTCATCGAATCCGCAAAATAAGGCGAATACCCCACGTTCGAGGACATCCTGAATTATCAGATTTTTTGGCTATCTCGCGTAACGAGGGAGAGCTCAGTTTGAAGACTCGTCACTGCAAAACCCCGCCACGCTCTGTAACTCCCACGGGTCGTCTTGGCCCGGTGACATCTTCCCACAAGAGCCTCAGAGACCCCCAAGGAACTCCAAAACTGTCGAGACAGTTCATGATGTGGTATCACCGAGATGAAAGTTGCAGTGCCAGATCTTCAATATTGAGTTGAGGATGTTCGGGTTTTTCTTTATCTTTTACGATACTCCAACAGGGCCTACCNNTATTCGGAGGCTTGATCTTGCACATTCAGTACAGGCGGACCTCTGATTGGCCCGCGAAGCTTGTCCTCTTGCGGTCACTTCGACGAATAGGGTTGCTCTCTCCGCTTGGCGTCATCATCATGATTTCCAGCGGCGTCGGCAACATGACACTGGGCCCAAATCGGTACACGCTATTCTCTGATGGATGGCTCAGCATGAAGCTTATGGTTTTTGCTGCCATGGTGCTTGCAGGAATCTACTTCGGGATCCAGGGGGCCCGAAGAACGCGAATCGCCGTCCGTCTCGCCGATGGTAGTTCTTCCGAACATGATCATCCCGCCCTGAAAGCTCTTGACACCCAACAAGTGACGGCGTTTCTCACGCAGCTCGTTCTGATGATTGGCATTCTCTGGCTTTCGATTGTTCGACCTCATGCCTGAACACGGGATGTTGGTGTCTGGAAACCCCGGATTGGCCAGGTTGCAGGAAGTTCCGATGTTCCATCACATGCTTAAGAAGGATGTCCGAAGTACTGTGTGCGCGTGCTCTCGAATCAAGGCACTCCGTTTCTGACGAGTACGTGATCGCAAGTCAACTCTCACCAACATAAAACCTGATAGGTATGATCATGCGCATTACCCGCTTCCTCTCCCCCCTGATAGTTTTAGCCGGTCTGGCACTGCTCTGCATTGCGGGTTGCGGAAAGAAGGAAGTCGTTCCGTTGAAAGTCGGCGAAATGACTGATTATAAGGATCCAGGATACGGGTTCCACATCGAGTATCCGGCCGAGTGGTTGTCCAATGCTGAAGTAGGGCGGGCGCTCTTCTTCAGTGAACAGGATGTGGACAAGAAATTCCTCGACCCGATCGGCCCATACCCCAATGGCGCGTTGATCAGCGTGATCATTACAAAAACATCGAATGCCGGCGCGGTAGTTGACAGCACTGTTGCAGGAATGAAATCCATCGGCATGCAGGTGGGGCCGGCTGAGCAGGTGACCGTCTCGGGATTGTCGGCGAGCAAGTACCACTACGCTGCACGGTACGAAGGCGGCACGGCCACAGGCGATCATGTTTACCTCATGACTGATACCTCGTTCTACGATCTCTGGTTTGCGGGCTTTGCCGATTTCTATCTGGAGTATAAAGACATTTTTACCGCCTCATTGAATTCGTTTCGCCTGCCTCGACCCGCAGTGCGCGGAACGGATGAGATGATCCCTTCGTCAGAGTATGTCGAAGAGACGACGCAACATTTTCGAGTTTCATTGCCCGACAATTTTCAGGGTGGGACTGTCAAGGGACCCTTTGAATCGTCCAGTGAATATTCAAACAAGAAACGGCTGGACTGCTCAATCCGGCTTGACATGTTCGACGCAAAGCATCAGACTGTGGACAAGGTGTTTGACCAGAACCCCAGCAAGTATCGGGGAACTGGCACCGGAAGGATGATCATCGGAGGGGATCAGTCCATGTTTATCAGCTACGCTGCCACCAAGGATGTAAGCGCGAGGGCATATTTCCTCGTCCATGGCAACTCTGCGTGGAGAATTACCACGACGTGGTACAACCCTGATGCAAAAGATTACATTCCTGCATTTGAAAAGATCCTCGGCTCAATCAAGTGGAAATAAAGGACAATCTCTTATGAACGGTTTCGATCCCAAACTCGTTACAACAGCGTTCACGCTTGATGGATATCGGATCGTGCGCACTCTTAGAGTGGTTCGCGGCATCACCGTCCGTTCCCGCTCCATCGTTGGCAACATCGGCGCAGGAATCCAGACACTCTTCGGTGGGAACATCTCGATTCTCCAGGAACTCTGCGAGAAGACCAGGTCTGAGGCATTCATCATCATGGCGCAGCACGCTGCGCAGATCGGCGCCAATGCCGTTATTGGTATGCGGTATGATGCCAATGACGTCATGGCCGGCGTTACAGAAGTTCTTGCGTATGGCACCGCAGTGGTCGTCGAAAAGATCAACTAAACTGCATCACACACTCTAGGAGCCCTGGCATGAAACGAATGATGCTGCTGGCATGTCTCGTGGTGATCGCCGCTCACGCTCCCGCCCAGGGACGCAAGATCCTCAGCCCTAGGGATTCGGTGTTCCTCTCACTCGACTCCAATACGGTTTCCGTCAACTACGGCCGCCCATCAATGCGGGGCAGAGTCATTATGGGAGGACTCGTACCATGGGACAAAGTGTGGCGGACTGGCGCAAACGAGGCGACCCATCTAAAGACGAACTTCGACATGACTTTGGGGGGGGTACCGGTCCCGAAAGGAACCTACACTCTTTGGACACTGCCTTCCTCTCGAGAGTGGAAGATTATCATCAATAAACAAACCGGTCAATGGGGAACGAACTATGACGAGCGCCAGGATCTCGCAAGATTCGGTGCGCCTTCAGAGCCGCTTCCATCTCCTGTCGACACTTTTGCCATCACGCTGGAAAAAACCGGACAGACCTCCGGACGCATAGTGCTTGTATGGGAGAAGACCCGCGTTGCGATCCCCTTCGAGAAAAATGNNCGGCCGCTAAGTCCAACGGACTCCGCCACAACACAGATCTCAGGCATGCCG
This sequence comes from Ignavibacteriota bacterium, assembly GCA_003161755.1. The sequence goes on from PMNP01000284.1 coordinate 9,838, forward strand.
GTAAGTGTGGTTTACAGCAGACCATTCATCCGTGGGAGACAGATTTGGGGGTGTGTGGTCCCCTTTGACACAGTTTGGCGAACCGGGGCAAACTCCTCAACACTTATGCGCACGATGGTGGATCTTCGTTTCGGCAATACTCTTCTTGCTCCAGGAACGTATATTCTCAGATCGCTGCCGACTGACAAGGCTTTCACACTCATCGTCAGCAAGCAACCCGGGAAGCCCGGTCCGATTCCCGACAGTCTCATTGTCGCTCGGGTGACAATGGATCGCACCACCCCGGCAGCATCGATCGATCCGTTTCGGATTTGGTTTGAACCTCAGGGAAAGGATGCCGCCCAACTCACGCTGGGTTGGGGCGACAGGCAATATGCGGTGACGATCTCAGGGAAGAAGTGACGCCTTAAATTTTCATTCGGGAATTTTGAAAGCTGAATCATTCGGGCGGATCNNGCATGAGTGCGCGATAGGCGTCCCGGCTTCCACGGGATGCCGCGGAACGGTAGTATCGCGAAGCTTCTCCCATATCCTTCCTCACACTTATTCCCTCTTCGTAGCAATACCCCAGAGCAACCTCGGCAAGGAGCGAGCCTTCTTCGGAGGCACCTCTCAGCAATCCTACCTGAGCACTATGCGCTTGTGTATCCGTTGAGTCGCGCAAGGTGGTTACCGCCAGCCGTATGGAAGCCTCGATGCTGCCTTCCGCTGCAGCTTGGTACCACAGTTCCCTTGCCTTCTTCCGGTCCTCCGGAACGGTTCTTCCGGAGTAATGCCAAAGACCGAGCTCGACCATGGCAGGGACGTAGGATTCCTCGGCTGATTTACGCAAGAGTTGAGCAGCCTTTTGTTCATTAACTCCCGATTCTATACCGAGACCCGCAAGACCTGCAGTGACGAACAGCGCAACAGGGCTTCCCTTTTCGGTGTGTTGTTTCAGGGAAGCAATAAAGGATGGTTTTTGGAGCAGGGCAAGCATCAAGTCCAGCGCCTTCGGTGATTCGAGTCGGATTGCGCGCACAAAATACGCGGCTCCTGTTATCGAATCCACAGGCACCTCGATTCCCTTCTCGTAACATCGACCGAGAACTGTCAGTGCTTCCGGACTGCCAAAACGCGCAGCACGGCGAACGATGCTCAGGCCGGCTGAATCCACCTTCGAGGAATCCTCAGTGAGTTTGGACATTCCGAGGGCGGTCCGTAGCTCCGTGGCTCCATGGAACACATCCTTCAAGAGACGTGTGCCTGCAACCGCAGAAGAGGCGGTATCCGGCCCGATGTCGGTAAATCCTGCAAGCGGACTCTTGGCGTCCGACTTCTTTGAAGTGCGTTCCTCGAATTCAGGAAGCGCATCAATCGNNCAATCGCAGGTTGATATCCTGCGTCGGCAGCTTTCTTGTCCCATTCGTAGGCTGCATTCCAGTCTTTGGGAACGACCAGACCTTCCGTCAGGAAAACTGCATGCATGAACTCCGCTTCGGGCATTCCCGTTGCGGCGCATTCTTCATCCAAGGAAAAGGCGCGGAAGGGATTCCAAGGAACACCCCATCCGAGAAGAGAGAGAACAGCGATATTATACTTTGATGCAATGAGGCCTTGTTCAGAAGCCCGTTCAAACCAATACGCAGCTTTCGTCGTATCCCGTTCCACACCACGACCCACGATGTACCGGAGTCCAAGTTCATGCTGGGCGAATTTATCACCCGCCTCGGCCTTTCTCGCCGTGAGGAATGCATCCCAGATCTGCTGCAAATAGTCCGACTCCGGNNGGGGATTTGATCGGAAGGTCGTCGATCCTTGAAGACGGGACTATCAGGAGATTTCTCCTGCTTCTGGGAATATCCCATAGTCGAAAGGATCAAGAATGAGACTGTGAATCCCCAGCCAAGTATTCGCCGCGTTCTTCCCATGGCGCAAACCACTTCTCGATGTTATTGGTATCCACAAAATACGAAGCGCCGGGATTCAACTCAACCGGCGCCGGATCATCTTAAGGGAGATTTTTTCATCATTGTCTATTCATACCGCAGCGCCTCAATCGGA
>PMNP01000284.1:11908-13224 GCA_003161755.1 Ignavibacteriota bacterium
TGCGGATGCCGATTTCGCGGGTACGCTCGGTTACCGACACAAGCATGATATTCATAATTCCCACACCGGCCGCAATAAGGGCGATGGAACTCACCACAAGTACTCCAACCCTCAGGTAAAGCGTGAACTCATTGAACTGCTGCACCAGTGAATCGTTGGAATACCAACCAAAATCGTCGTCTTCTCCTGGCGCGACATTTCGTGCAGCACGAAGGATCATTCTGCATTGCTCGATACAATCATCAAGAAGCTCCCGGCTCTTTGCTTTCACCATGATATGGATATCGATGTCGTCTTTGCCGTACGCCTGAAAAAATGTCGTAAGAGGAATGATGACCATATTGTCCTGATTTCCTCCCAACGCTCCCCCCTTCTTCTCAAAGACGCCGATGATTTGATAGAGATTCCCGTCTACCCTGATCGTCTCCCCGATCGGATCCACATACGACGGAAAAAGCTTGTCGACGACGGGTCTGCCAAGAATCGCCACTCTTGATCCCATTTCCATATCCTGAGGGCCAAGCGATCGTCCTGTAGCGACAGTCAAGTCATTGGTTTCAATCCCTTCGACGTTTTCGCCGCCGACTGAGACGTTGGGATTCGTTTTCTGTCCGTTCCAGACAATGGTTTTTCCGAACTGCCACCCTTCGATGCCTACCAACGCGGCCAGCGTCGCCTTATCCTTTACCTGCTCGGCCTGTTCATAGGAAATGTTCTTTCGATTCCGGAACCGCCGTCGATTGTCCCCATTGCCTATGGTCACCGGAAACTTCTGTAATTGGAAGGTATTTACTCCTAGTTGCGACATACCCACTTCGATCGAGTTACGAAGGACCGTAACGGCCGTCATCACCGCGATGATCGAGAAGACGCCGACTGCCACCCCAAGGAGGGTGAGAATTGATCGAAGTTTCGATGTACGCACTGAAGCGAGCGCCATCAACAGGCTTTCCCGGAAATTCGACCACCCTGTGACAAGTTTACTCATAGCGAAGGGCTTCCACTGGATCCATTTTTGCGGCGCGGTATGCCGGGAGAAATCCCGAGACGACCCCCACCACCAATGAAATGACGATGGAAATGATCACCACCGAGATGGGGATGGCGGTCGGAAGAAACTGGTTGATAATCATGCTGAGCGGTATGGCCAGGATCAATCCGACGAGACCGCCGATAAGACAGAGTGCTGACGCTTCACTGAGAAACTGCATCATGATTGTCCGCCGTTTTGCGCCGATGGCCTTTCGAATGCCGATTTCCTTTGTCCGTTCGGAGACTGAAACGAACATGATATTCATAATGCCGATGCCGCCGAC
>PMNP01000030.1:0-6481 GCA_003161755.1 Ignavibacteriota bacterium
ATTCTGCGTTGATGGCGATGACATACTGGAACAGCATCGAACCCTGCCACTGCATCACCTCTCCCACGCCGGTCGCAGAATAGTGCCGAATTCCCTTTTTGCGCAAGTAACGGTTTGTTTCGTTGCTGATGATGGTTCCCTTCTTGTAGAGCGAACGAAACATGGGATATTCGGAAATCCGGATCCGAAAATTCTTGCTTATGGGATCCATCTCGCCCGACTGATGGATTAATCGGTAGGCGCCGGAGGGAAGCTCCAGTTTCCAGATCCTCCCACCCTTGATCGCAATCTCCTCGTTCTTAATGATATTTTCGAGGACGTGGGCCAATACCATTTCTTCCGAGCGGAATTTTTCCTCGCTCAGGATCTTAATCGTTCTATAGAGTTTGTGTTGATCCATGAAGGGGTTGCCTAGTGCTCCGAAGGTGGTGGAGGTTGGGTTTGATCGCCGGGAACAGTGGTATCTGTGTGCCGCGTTTCCGGAATCCTGTGTTTGAGGAGGACGCCAATCCCGACAAGGATCAAGATGACCGGCCAGAATTGGCCGAAACCGTTTTCGGAGAGGAGAAAGATGACACTCAACCCCATGAGAATACCTGCAGGGATAAGCAGTCCGGTTTCGCGGCGGCCAAACAGATACATCATGAGAAGTCCAAGGCCCGGCGCCATCATGAACAGAGGCCAAAGGGAACGCATCAACTGCCATCCCTGGAGCTGGCAGGTGAAGAAAAGGATCCCAAGAATGAGCAGCATTGTGGCGGGCATGAACAATCCGAATTGTGTCCGATCCCGGAATCCCATCACAAAGAACGCAATGGATGGGATAATCAGGACTACGGGCCAGATTTGCTCAAAGTCGATATCCAGATAATTCACTGCAAGAAAGAGCACGCCGATGCAAATCAGCAGAATGCCGGGGACAAGGGATCGCCCGTGAGAAGAAAGGGATGCGGGAGAATTATTCATGATAGTTCATCTCTCCTACGTGAAGCGCCAGGTCGAGGTAGTCTTCTTTCCTCGGAACGGCACATGAATACAGTGCGCTGTAGGCGCAGTATGGATTGTATGATCTATTGAAATCGATTTCATAGACATGACCGGGATCCGTGTCTTCCATCCCCACATTAACATATCTTCCGACCCCGTACGTTTCCTGCCCGGTCGTTCGGTCGCGAAACCATGCACTAAGAGTGTTCTTGTACAGGGTATATCGATCCCCGTCATACTCAGTGAACTTGTAGACATTCAGCTTAAGGTTGAGCGGCAAGCCATGTTCGTCCGGCAGCACAAATTCGAAGTATCCGTATTTCAATTCCCGCCGCGTTTCTCCTTTCGTGCCTGTCACAGCAACGGTTTCTGCCTGTGCATAGCGGTGAAGGATGGAAGCGACCTTAAAATGCACATTTATTGGGAACCAGCGAATGCCGTGATATGCAATCGTTGTATCACGCTGAAACGGCGAACCACTGTCATACCGAAAGAACGAATCGACCTCGGCTCTGTACTGAATATTCGCCGTCAGGATCGCAACGCTATCCGTCTGTGTGACCGCACGAAGCTCAGGTTTGGAGGTGCAGGAAGCCAGCAAGGCAGACAAAACGATCACCACGAGAACAACAACGTCGCCCGCAATGTTAAGGCTTTGCGATGACCTGTTCATAGAGCTTCTCCATTTTCTCTGCCATCGCTGCCGCATGATAGTTCCTTTCAAACAAATCGAACGACTCCTGTCCCATGGAATCCCGCAGGGCACGGTCTCCCACGGTCTTCTTCAAGGCGTCGCCAAGGGCCGACGGATCATTTGGGGGAAGAAGGTAACCGCTCACACCGTCGTGCACCATCATACCGATCCCACCGACATTTGTGCACACCACCGGCAATCCTGCTGCAAGAGCGCGAAGAATTGCAAGCGGGAATGCTTCGGCTGCCAGTTCAAGCGATGAGTGGCAATATACGTCAAACCCGGCATAGAGTAGATCCAGGTCATCGCGGAAACCGAGGAACTTCACATTCTGAGTGATCCCGAGCGTCGCGGCCTGATCCCGGAGCGTGTCAAGCAGCTCTCCATCACCGACAATGACGAATACCACATTGCTGTGCAATGCTGTCACCCGAGCGGCCGCGTCAATAAGTACGCTCTGTCCTTTGAAAGGGACAAGCCGTGCAACATTCCCTACTACTACGGTGTCGTCTGCAATGCCAAAAGCCTGCCTGGCCTTCGATCGCAATTCTCTGTTGCCCTTCGATGCCGATGCTTCAACGCCAATGGGGACTTCCGTGATGCGATCTTCGGAAATCCCATCCTCTTCCATGAGGACTTTGGTAATCGAACGGGCAACCGCCACGAAATGATCGATGCCGTATCTGTTCCGCACCCAATGCGTGACATTATGCTGGATCGAATGCGAGGAATGGACGCCGGCAACGTGATGTACCCGGCTGAACGCCGCAGCGATTGCGGCAGCCGTTCGATCATAGTTGGCATTGCTATGGACAATGTCGATCTCCAATGCGGCAAGGTGTCGGCGCAATTCCCGGCCGACGGCGAACACTCTGTTCATTCCGGTGAATGATACTGGCAGGATTGGGAGGCCGGCCTCTTCGGATTTCTGCAGCAACAGGTGGCCCGGGTTAGCCGCGACATATACCCGGTGCCCTCTGCGTGTAAGATATCGGGCAAGAATGAGAACATAGTCCTCACCTCCTGCAAAGATATCCGTGCCATTCGTTAATAGGAGATTCACGCGTCAGATGGGTAAGTTTGTGGTGCGTGTAACGGACAAGAACAGGGTAAAGATACACACGAAGAGTGCCACAAACAAGAGGAAGAACCAGCCGCAAAGGAGAGGCGCGTGTCAGCGACTAGAGGCCAAGCTTGTTCAGGACATGGTTGATCTTTCCCCGAACGCCGAGCTTGTAACCATGTCTTGATGCAGTACCTCTCCCCTCGTGGTGCACATACTCCTCCACCGGGAAGTTGCTGAGGGTCAATCCCTGCGCGGCAGCAGCCCGCATATTGGCCAGACATGGAGCGCCGTGGCGAACAAAGGGCGGCAGGCTCAAATAGCTCTCGCGTTTCACTAACATGCAGATTGGCCGGATATACGGATGGGCGTCTGGCCCGTCGATCACATCGAAGCCCCGGTCGTTCATGAAAATCCGTTTCCCCACCGCATAACATCGATCATTCTCTATCAACATCTTCAGCATAGATTCCACGAAGCCCCCCTTTAGGACTTCGCAATCAGAATCGAGAAACAATACGTATGGAGTCTTGGCCAGTCGCAGACCCTGGCNNCGGTCCGTGATGGCGGTTGGAGGGATTTTCAATGAGCCTCGTCTGCTCCGGAGAGAGAGCCAGAAGATTGCGGAGGAGATGAATGTTGCCATCATGAGAATCATTATCGATCAACAATAAAACAATATCAGGATAGAACCTCCTCAGTGACCGGACCGCGCGCTCAGTCAAATCCGGCGTGCGGAAGTTGATGATCACGACGGTCACAGGAAGAGCTGGAGATTTCATTTCTCGAGAAGTTTTCTCTTTCCCCCCGTGCTCATCAACACTGAGATCGGGCGCAACGTTGCCACATGTTCGCAGATGATCTTGATAATCGAAGTGATCGGAACAGCGAGTACCATCCCCCATACTCCCCACACCCATCCCCAAAAAATAAGGGAGAGGAGGACGACAAGCGGACTGAGGTTGAGGCTTGAACCCATCATTTTCGGTTCAAGGAAATTACCGACGAAATTCTGGTACACGATAAGACACGCGATCACCAGGAATGCTATGCCAAACGTGTTGAACTGAAGTATGCAGATGATAGCAGGGATTGCCGCGGCAATGACCGATCCGAAATTGGGGATGAACGCCAGGAAAAAAGCCACAACACCCGTCAGCAGGGGAAAGTCGACGCCGAAAACAAGAAGGATCAAGACGGTTCCCGTTGCGACAATCAGGTTCACCAAGGTCTTGGTAAAAATGTACCGGTGGACATCCTGATGAATTCTCGCGAGGATCTTGGTCAATTTCTCCGACTGTTCCGAAGAGAATGCATCCTGGACCTTTGCGGGAAAATCCTCACTGCCCATGAGAAGGAACACCGTGAACAACAACGTAAGCACGGCGCTCGTTACGCCTGTCAGCACTGAGCCGAGGCTCGAAGCCAGGAATCCCGTAACGGAGGAGAACTGAAACGACTCGGCGAGACTGCCCAAGGTTCCCTTATGCCCTAAACGGGACAATAGGGAATTAATAGAGTCGGTCCCGCTGCCCAAAAGGTAATTGAATCGATCTTCGTACCGTGGNNGCGTCGGCAATCAGCCGCTGGACTCCTGTGACGGCAATATACGAGAGAAAGGTGATGATGCCCGCAATACACACAACCACGATGATGATGCAAATGCCGAGCGGGATGCGATATCGGCGAAGAAAAGCCACGAAAGGCTTGAACACCAGGGAGAGGAGTGTCGCAAGGACGAGCGGCAAAAGGATACTGAATAACTGCACCAGGACAAACACCACACCAATAAGCGCGATAAAGGCCAGCAGTACGATATGCGCATTCGAGTGGTCGAGCGAAAGCGAGTCAGCGTCGGAGTCTTTTTTTGCCATGTGCGGGGCCAATGGATGGATTATGGTTTACTCTTCGAGTGCCTCCAAGACGATTTCTGCGATGTCTTTTACCTTCACAGATTCTGTCGCTTCGCGTTCCTTCACGCCGTCGGTCAGCATTGTCATGCAGAATGGACAGCCCGTTCCGATAATGTCCGGCTTGAGCGCCAGCGCCTGGTCCGTTCGTTCCACGTTGATCCGTTTTCCCTCCTTCTCTTCCATCCACATCCTCGCACCGCCCGCGCCGCAACAGAAGCTTCGCGATTTCGAGCGATCCATCTCTACGCGGGAAGTACCCTGAACGGCATCAATGACGTCGCGTGGAGCATCATAGACCTGGTTGTAGCGGCCGAGGTAGCAGGGATCATGAAACACCACCTTCGCCTTTTGCTTCTTCGTCAGATTCAGTCTGCCCGTCTCGATGAGCTGCTTGAGAAATTCCGAGTGATGGCTGACTTCATAATTGCCGCCGAATTGTTTAAACTCCTTATNNGCAATATTCTCGGTCATAAGTGTTTGGGCAAGATATTCATTCCCCGCGCGTCGCGCGGGATCCCCGGTGCACTTCTCTTCGTTCCCGAGGATGGCAAAGTCTACGCCTGCCTTCTTCAGGAGCTTTGCAAAAGCTTTTGTGACGGTCTGGTAGCGGGAGTCGTATGCGCCCGCGCAGCCGACCCAGAAAAGATACTCGGAGGATTTCTTTTCGGCCAGCAACGGAATGTCTAACCCTTGTGCCCAATCCGCGCGGGTGGAATGACTGAAACTCCACGGCGTGAAATTCCGCTCGAGGTTTGAGAATGTCACCTTGAGCTCGTCAGGAAAGCGTGATTCATTGAGAACCAGCCCCTTTCGCAGATCCACGATGGTATCGAGATGTTCGATTGTCACAGGGCATTCCTGCATGCAGGCCATGCAGGTCGTGCAGCCCCAGAGTTCTTGCTCTGTGATAAAATTGTCCAGCAATTGGTGACCCAGCACTTCCGCAGGACCCTTGTCGGAGGAGTCCTTCCCCGATACCAGCAGCGGCGCTTTCTCGAATGTCCGTGCGCGAACGTCGGTAATGATCTTCCGAGGATCCAGGAGCTTTCCGGTGCCGTTTGCGGGACAGACTGAAGTGCACCGTCCGCATTCGGTGCAGGTATATCCATCCAGAAGCTGCTTCCAACTCAAATCGTCGATGTCCGTAGCACCGTATTTCGTCAACGACTCGTCAGCGAGATTGATCGGCTTGATTGAGCCCTTGGGTTTAAGACTTCCCAGATAAACGTTGGGCACAGATGTCAGAACATGCAGATGCTTTGAATAAGGAAGGTAGTTGAGAAATCCAAGGACGACGAGAATATGCGCCCAGAAGAATCCATGAAAGACTATCGAAAGCGTTGCGGGATCCATGCCGGCAAACATCGGGCCTATCATCCGTGAGATGAAGCGAACATGGTTCTGCACGGCTTCAGGATTGGAAGCCAGGCGCGATGCATTCTGCCCGAACATCGTGACCATGACACAAAGAATAAGCGACAGTATGATGATGGCGTCCCATTTGGCGTGTCCCTTGACCTGGAGGCGTTTTGGGGGGATCACCAGCCGCCTGAATAGGGAACTGACTACGGCGGTCACAACAATGAATCCAACGAGTTCCTCCATGAAGAGGAGAGGTCCATAGAGAGGACCGAGAAAGGCAAAGGAGAATTCTGGAAACAGCCCCTCTCCAATGGACTCTGCGACAGCGGCGAGTAAAATGACAAAGCCCCAGAATATGCAAAAGTGGAGCAACCCGGCGACAGGTTCCCTGAGAAGTTTACTCTGGCCGAATGCCACCCGCAGGGTTTGGGCCACCCGTTTTAGCGGTTGGTCAAACCGGTT
>PMNP01000030.1:6509-7114 GCA_003161755.1 Ignavibacteriota bacterium
GCATCAGAAAGAGCCGGCTCGCACTGCGGAAAAACAGTCCGAACGCAATCAGCAGGACCAGAAAAAAGAACAATGAATAAAGATACTGCATGAGAACCTCTAAGACAGTGTTCAGTTGACAGTTTACAGAGAACAGTGGANNTTAGCGGTTCATCGTAAGTAGAGAGCAAAGAACATGAAAACAAGGTTCACGAAAAAGTGCAAGATTTACAACACTACTGTATGCGCAATTCAGAGTCCAAAACGGTTACCGCCCGGCCGCCGACCTTGATCGCTGTAATACGTTCACCTTCCAGAACAAGACGGACTGTTACGCGTCCTTTGCGCCCAATAACGTCTCCCTGTTCTGCAATCAGCGTGATCATCGGTCCTTTCGTTTCAATGAGTCCACGCTCGAAGAGATAGGCGGCCAATGGACCATTCGAGGATCCTGTGACCGGATCTTCAACAATCCCTGCTGTCGGCGCGAAGAAGCGAGAGTGGACCGATGATGTTTTCTCAATTGTTTCAGTGGTGAACACGCACAAACCAGGCAGATGCCTATTGGCGAGGAATTGCGTCATCGCGTAGATGTTCGGTTTCATGCTAAAGATCGTGTGGAGACG
>PMNP01000212.1 GCA_003161755.1 Ignavibacteriota bacterium
TGAGCCAGGATCAAACTCTCCGTTGTATATCTTCATACAATGTTGAGTCTGATGATTGGCAAAACCCGCCCTTCGTTGTACATCAGCACGAAGGACGCGATGCCAGGTTAACAACTCGCTCAGAGTTGACTAATGGCTATGCACACTACATGTCAAAGAACTCGCCTCTTCAGGCGCCATTCCATATTCGGAATGGGCTTATAATATACGCTGAAAAGGATTGTAAGTCAATAGCTAATCAGAACTTTTTGTTGTTGCTTGCGGTATCACTGCAGTTCTGTGGCAGGGTTTTAATATACCGCGTCCGCAATTCAAAGTCAAGAATACCTTGAAAAAATGAAGGGTTTATTTCCCCCGCAGGTGATCTTCTGAACCACCCACACCATGCGAAAGTTCCTTACTCCAATCCGACGTGCGCACTCCGTCGTTCCAGAAAAAGTATGTCACGCCACTTCCCTTCATACTCCCCGTACGCCATGCGGGCCAGTCGTTGACGAACACCAACGGCACGAAAACCGCATCGTTCATGCAAACGAACACTCACCTGATTCTCTGGAAAGATCGCTGCCTGCAACGTCCATATGCCGCACAGTTCCGATCGATGAATCAACTCGCGAAGCAATTCGGCGCCAACACCATTCCCCCGTCCTGCAACACTCACATAAATACTCACCTCCGCAACGCCAACATACACCTTTCGCGGTGACGCATGCGACAATGCCGCCCAACCTATGATCCCTTCCGTCCCTCGGGCCACGAGACAGCACTCCAGAATCTTGTGCCGCGACCAGTCATCCCACGCGAGCGGTACGGCTGTTTCGAACGTGGCATTCCCGGTGTCTATCCCTTCCTTGTAGATCCTCGACACCTCAGACCAGTCGCCTGGCATCATCTGTGTTATGCTTATCGCCATGCTGCATCAACCTCGTAATGAATCCGCTTGTGGTCCAGAGGGCAACACCACCGCGTCAGAAAACTTACCATCCCTCACACCGTCCCGACAATTTCCTTCAGCCGCTGCCTCTGAGGCGCATTGTCTGCGACGAATGGCTCATCTCCCTCTCCTCCCTTATTCCTCGGGAATGTTCAGAATGTCCTGAGCGATTTCAGCCGCATCCTTCACATAATACGGACACTTTGACCTGAACACCCCCTTCTCTGTTGCTTGCTTGTATCCTTCCGGTGTGGAGATGTCACAATCCAAAAGCTCCCGGCAAAGGATCGTCCCATGCTTCTCCTTGAATCGATCTGCAAGCACGCGCACCAGCATGTATGTTTCCCCCTTTGCGGCCTGATCCGTTGCCACAGTGTTCCCTCGATGCAATCCAATCGCCATGAATGCGCCTGTCACCGCACCACACACTTCGCCCATGCGTCCCATCCCCCCTCCAAACGCAGCACCAATTCGGAGAGCAACTTCCTCCGACACTCCAAAATGCGGCGCAAGTGCCGAACAAACGGCTTGCGAACAGTTGAACCCTTCCTGAAACTTCGTTGCTGCTTTCCCGGCGATCGCCGATCCGTTGCTCGTCATGTTGATTCCTCCCAGAATTTTACAACGTGAGAACCAGAAGTAAACCTTGTGATAGCAAATCCCCTCCAGCCCTATTCATCATCGTATATATCACAGATGCTCCAACAACACTCCCACACGTTTTCAGCGGCATTGAAGCATGATCCCATAAGATGACAGAGCTCATCCACTGATCCGGGCGGGGCTCCCTAAAATTTCCGCAGTGAGGTAGCCCATTTCCCGAAGTCGCGCGATGCGTTTTGCCATGGGCGGATGCGTTGCAAACAAATCCGCCCAAAATCCTTCCACCTGATTCCAGCGACTCCCCATCGGATCGACAATGCAAAGATAGCCCACCCCGCGATTCACTGACATTGTCGGACCAGCAGCGTTTTCAATCTTTGCAAGAGCACTCGCCAGAGCAAGAGGGTTGCGCGTCAATTCGGCGGCAGTGNNATATTCGCGCGTACGCGATACTGCAAGAGCAAGCATGCGTGCGATGATGCCGGCGAAGAGGACCGTCGACAACCAGACGATAAGCCCCACAATCCCCCAGAACCCACGACGTACTGCTGATCCCATTGCTTTCCACGCACCACCAAAGAGCATCCTCTGGCGGGACCAATCTGCCAGAAGGACAATCATACCAAAGAGCAGAGCTATTGTGGTCAACACCTTCGTATCTCCGCTCCGAATGTGAGCGATTTCATGAGCCACAACCGCCTGAAGCTCCTCTCGATTGACTACGTGCAATAACCCGTCAGTAACAATGACTGAAGAACTCCCCATTGATACTCCCAACGAGTAGGCATTCGGGTCGGCGTCACAAACGNNCCGGGATGGGAATCCCTGCTGCCAGGCTCATCTCCTCCACCACATCTCGAAGCTCTCGCTCTTGCTCCCCTTCCCGAGACACCTCTTCTGCCAACGTAAGCGATAACAGACTCTCGGCACCGCCGCGTCGGCTCCAAAACAGCACCAACCCGGCCACACAAAGTGCGAGCAAGGACCCATAGGGGAGCACATAGGGGATGGAAAATGTCCGGTTCAGTGAACCGTTGCCCTGAAATGCCGATTCCCGCCATGCAGGCATATACACGGCAGTGTAGTAGAATGCAAACAGCATCGTCGTCCCCACAACAACAAGAAAGAATTCCGCAACATGCGCCTCATCATGATCGTCGTCGGAGTCTCCCTTCCTTCCCCAGAGAGAAGCGATGCGCGTCCCTATACGTCTGAGCGAGGAGAAGAACATGACGGCGGTAATGGGAAGATAGGGGGCCGAGAGAACTGCCCATCCAAGATTGGACCCCATCAGGAAGCAATCGAAAAACGCTCCAAGAGCAAGCAGCAGAAAAGCAAACGCCACAGAGAGCCCGACTGTTACACTCCTGTTGTGCTCTTGTTGCAGATACAGATTGCCCTGTGTTCTGTGGGAAAAGCCTGTCATTTCTGATTCAAAGCCTCTGCCGTTTGAATGAACGTGCCATGTCACGAAACGCCTTCAAGTCCTCCTCCTTCTGTCCCGGCGTAGTAAACCCCTGCATGACGTAGTACCGATTATCGTCAAACAATATCACCTGATAAATGATGAGGGGTGCCTGCGTATCGGAGTCCGTCGCTTCGGCGACGACTTCCAGCCCGCCAACTTCATCAATGGTGATGTCCTTCACCTCGCCAAGCGAGAGCTTTGTCACTCCTCCAGTGGTTCGAAGCCGCTCCGCAACAAATGCCTTCTTGTCAGTGATGAGGTGATCGGCATATGACGATCCGGCCATGAAGGTGGATTCATCCCCCTTCAGTTTTCCCGACGCAGTCTGTTTCGTCAGGATGCAAAGGTTGGATTCCTTCTTCGAGAAACGAAATGACCCGATTGCCGACAAAGCAAAATTCAGTCCGGGGACAGGTTTTGATGATACACCCGGGTTCATTCCAGCCGGCATGGGCTGAGCGAGAAGCGGGTCAAGGACTGCGCCGTATTCTTGCATTGTGACCATGCCAGACCAATCCTTTACAAATCTGCCCGAACGATCAAAAATCGCCGCATACGGTAGTTTCTGTTTGTAATCACCACCGACGGCCTGCAAATACCGAATGGTCTCCCCCCGTTCGAATTCAACAATCCTCATGGNNGTTCTTCTCAAGAAACTGATCGAGGGCCTGGGGATCCAGATCGACGGATAACGCAAGGAGGACAAACCCCTGCTTCGAAAGTGCACCAGGCAGTTGGTTCATGATCGGAAACTGAAAGTTCGAGGCCTGATCGAACGATGCATACAGATACAACATCACTACATAGCCGCGGTACCCATCGACAAGGTGAACAGCGTCACGTGCGGATACTTCTTTGACCTCAGCACCAAAGGTCCTTGGTGCAACAAGAATGGGGGCAAGAATTCCCGTCAGAAATAACACCCGACAAAACGAACTGGCGCAGCGATGAACGTTCATACTCTCGTCTCCGTGCATGGAAGAAGCTGTAGAGTGGCATCCATTCCGCAGCCTAGAATATCATTATACTGTGAAGATGCGAAGATTTCAAGCTCCCGGCAGACTGCCGTACTCTGAGCCGCCAGCAGTAACGGGACGGCTTGCTTCTATGCCAAAAGATCGCAGGTTACCACTTTCACGTGTGCTGCAAGAGATTTCAACACGAGGGGGTTCATTGCGGCTTGGGGAATACCCAATTCACTGAAAACCTTTCCGGCCCATTCCTGAACATTCCCGTTCGGTGACGATCCCGCGAGACGTCGGACAGCATCGTGCACCTCCTGAAGAAAGGAAAGTCCTTCGGTCATGGTCATCCGGCACTCCGGCCCCAAACGTGGTTCGTCCCATGAGCTGAGGACAACATCGATTTCCCTGATTCGTTGCAATCGGCGGATCGATTCAACGGAAGCGACGACATCTTCATAGATCGGCATTGTCCGCCTGACGGGAATTGCATCTCCACATATCAGGGCATGGTCATCCTCATGAATGATGGAAATTGACCCTGGTGAATGCCCCGGTGTATGATAGATTGTGACATGGTTTTCTTCATCAAGATCGATGTGGTCTCCATCATGAAGTGCTCGTTCGATCCGTACAGGCCCGCCAACCAACGCATGAAACCCCGGCACAGGGCGNNGATCTTTGAACTGCTGCTCCGTATCCTCTATCCAATGTTTTTCTCCTTCATGAGCGGCGACTCCACATCCAGACAGCCGTCGAATTTCCCGGGCGCCGCCAAGGTGGTCGGGATGCGCATGCGTCAACAGCAGCATTGAAACGTCTGTGATTGACCGACCGGTCTCCTTGAGGTAATCGACAATCAGCCGTTCCGAGCCCTTCACCCCGCTATCGACAAGAAACACCTTCTCTTTTCCATAGAGGAGGTAAAGATAGACAAATCGATCAAGCTGAACGTGTGGAGAGACAGGAATTTGAAAAGGGATGCGCAATGCATGGATATGATCTGTTATTTTCACGGAGTACCTTGAGGGTTATTCCCCATAGTATACTGCGGAGTTCGATTGTAGTCAACAATGACGACCAACATCCCTGGATCATCCAACACCGTTACAATCTTCAACTTTTTACTTGAATTATCGGATGTATCTACTATACTATAGGTATCATGCATAGACTTCAGAACATACTCGGGGGTCGGGGAAGAATCGTCGTGAAAATCGGGACGAACCTCTTGACCGACAAGAGCCACGGTATCAATCTTGGCCGGATCAGTGCTATCGCAAAAGACGTCTCTTATCTTCATGCACGCGGAAAGCAGGCCGTTGTTGTCAGCTCGGGGGCCATCGGAGCCGGTGTTGCCGCACTGAACCTGCGGGAACGGCCAAAGACCATTCCCGAGAAGCAGGCCACAGCCGCCATTGGACAGCCCATTCTCATGGAGGCATACGAGCACGCTTTTAGAAACCAGGGTCAGACAATCGCGCAAATCCTCCTCACCAAGGACGATTTCATCAACAGAAAACGATACCTGAATGCCAAGAACACGTTTTCCGTTCTCTTCCAGCAAAACGTCATCCCCATTGTCAACGAGAATGACACCGTAGCGGTTGAGGAGATCAAGCTTGGAGACAACGACAATCTTGCCGCATTGGTCGCCAACCTGATCGAAGCGGATCTCATGATCATCTTGTCGGACATTGACGGTCTGTTCTCCGACGATCCAACACAGAACCGCAAGGCAGAGTTGATTCCCGTTGTTGAATCCATAACCGCACAAGTTGAAAAGCTCGCAAAGAAAAGCAGGAGCGAGCTTAGTACAGGAGGAATGATCACCAAGATCGAGGCGGCGCGCCGGTGCGTTTCCTCCGGCATCGCCATGATTATTGCGAATGGTATGAACCCTCATGTCCTCGAAGAGATTTTTTCAGGGAATTGCAAGGGAACATTGTTTCTCCCGTCGGAGACCCGGCTGAACGTCCGGAAGAAATGGATCGGCTTTGTTTCTCACGCCAGAGGCTTCGTTGTCGTCGACGATGGCGCCGCCGGTGCTCTGCAGAAGCGGCACAAGAGCCTTCTTCCCTCGGGTGTCATTCAAGTCCATGGCGAGTTCAAGGTCAACGATACCATTTCAGTGCGCAATGTGCAGGGGCGGGAATTCGCGCGGGGGGTAGCGGGATTCTCTTCGACTGACCTCGATCGCATAAAGGGGAGGAAAAGCAGTGAGATCCGGACTCTCTTGGAACACAAGTCTCCTGATGAAGTTATCCATATTGACAACCTGGTGTTGATCGGAGAATAGGCATGCTGGACGATGAAATCAGAGCCAAAGCGCAGTCAGTAAAAAAAGCGAGCACCGTGTTGTACACAAGGACGACCGCGAAGAAGAACCAGCTGTTGCGATCCATCATCAAGCATCTTGAGGATCGCACTGCGGTGATTCTGGAAGCAAATGCTGAAGACCTGGCGGCTGCCCGACTGGAAGGACTTTCGGAAGTACTGATGGATCGGCTGACTTTGGACGAAAAAAGAATCAAGCAAATGGTGTCGGGGATTCGAGACGTCATCAGACTTCCAGATCCCGTTGGCACGGTGCTCGACAAGGTCCGTCGGCCGAACGGATTACGCATCGAACGCGTAAGGGTTCCCCTTGGCGCAGTCGGGATCATCTACGAAGCCAGACCCAATGTCACCATCGACGCTTCGGTCCTGTGTCTGAAATCCGGGAATGCGGTATTGTTGAAGGGAGGATCCGAGGCCATCCGCACGAACAAGGCGCTTGTGGAAACAATAGCATTGGCCCTCAAGGATTGCAGTCTGCCAACCGGATGTGTCGAATTCATCGATGTGACGGATCGACAGGCCGTGGTTGCCATGATCGCGCAGCGCGATTCTCTTGACGTCCTGATTCCGAGGGGAAGCCAGCAACTTATCAAGTTCATTCAGGAACACTCAAGCGTTCCCGTCATCGCCCATGGTGAAGGAAACTGTCACGTGTATGTGGACAGTCCCGCCGACTTGGCCATGGCAGAAGAGATCGTGTTTAATGCCAAAGTCCAGAGACCTTCGGTGTGTAACGCAGCCGAGAAACTTCTCGTTCACCAGAAGATCGCCCGGCAATTCCTTCCCCGCGTTGCAGCGAGGCTCCGGCAGGCGGGGGTCCAGATTCGTGGTGATGAAGAGACCCGCACATTGATCGACGACGTTTCCCCTGCCACCGAAGCGGATTGGATCACGGAATATCTTGACCTTATTATTGCGGTTAAGGTCGTTCCTTCCATTGATGATGCAATCGCGCACATTTCCCGATACAGTTCTCATCACTCCGATGCCATCGTCACGAAAAGTAAACGCCATGGCGAGAGATTTCTCCGGGAGGTCGATTCTGCCGCCGTCTATGTGAATGCCTCCACGAGGTTTACTGACGGCTACGAATTCGGCCTAGGAGCAGAAATCGGCATCAGCACGCAAAAGCTTCATGCTCGTGGGCCGATGGGACTCGAGGAACTCACATCATCGAAATTTGTGGTAAGAGGATCTGGGCAGGTGCGCAAGTAGGAATGTACGTCCACTACCAGTATTGATGTACGTGTGGTCGCACGTGTCGATGGTACAGTGCACGGATCTCGGTTACCGCCGCCTCCGGCAGAGGACCAAGATCGGCAGCCTTGACGTTATCCTCAACTTGTTCCGCCTTCTTCGCGCCGGGGATGGCGCATGTCACCGCAGGAAACGAGAGAATCCACCGTAAGGCCAATTGCGCCATTGTCTGGCCGGGAGGAACAAGGGGGCGCAACGCTTCCACCACCTGCAACCCGATTTCAAATTCCAGCCCTGAAAACGTCTCACCGCGATCAAATGCCTCGCCATGCCGATTGAAGCTCCGGTGATCATCTGAAGAAAATGCACTCGAGCGGTTGAATTTTCCCGTCAGCATTCCCGAAGAAAGCGGCAGTCTCGCCAGAATTCCCACACGCTTCTTCTCGGCCTCAGCAAAGAAAAGTTCAGTCGGCCGCTGGCG
>PMNP01000345.1 GCA_003161755.1 Ignavibacteriota bacterium
CGGGCTTCTCATCAAAGAGAAACTCGGTGAAGCCGATGATGCCGTTAAGCGGTGTGCGCAATTCGTGGGACATGTTTGCGAGAAACTCGCTCTTTGCCCGTACCGCATTTTCTGCCGCCTCTTTGGCCTGTTTCTGCAAGGTGATGTCGTTCGCCACGCTGAGCACCTGCATCGACTGACTATCGTCCATGCTGATAGGGATCTTCGTGGTCTGAAACCATCGCCGCTCGCCTGACGCCGTCGTATACTGTTCTTCCGGAATGGATTTGTCGGTGTTTGTTTCCAGCACCTCACGATCATTGTCAAGGGAAAGATNNCATCCACCGTCGTCCCGCAGGCTTGTGCCACCGACATATTGGCAAGGGTGTAACGACCCTGCGAGTCCCTTGCGTAGATGAAACTGGGATTCAGATCGATGACTTTGCGGAGGAACGATCGTTGTCCCTGAAGAAGGACATGTTGGTGCTCCAATTCCTTCGTCCGGTCACGAACGATGCTTTCGAGTTCCCGTTCACGATTCTTCAGTGCCCGGACACGAAGTCTGTGCACAGCGAAGACAAACCCTGCCAAGGCCAACACGCTCAATGCGAAAAACCACCACGTTTGATAGAAGTGCGGCTTCAGCGTTACCAGGATGCCGGCCCCTGTCTCATTCCAAAGTCCATCATCATTGCAAGCCAGGACGCGAAACTGGTATTCACCAGGCGGCAGGTTCATATAGTGTGCCGTACGCTGGGTTCCGGCATCCACCCAATTCTGGTCAAAGCCTTCAAGTTTGTATTTGAATAGCACCCTTTGTGGGACGAGATAACTCAGAGCGGTATACTGAAACTCGATCTTTCCAGTCCCGGGCGACAGAGTGATGGCCTCATCCTTGGGAAGAACACGCTGATCAGCATCGACTTCCTCAATCAACACGGGCGGCAACATGGTGTTTGTCTTCATGGTCTGGGGATCAATCACTACCGCCCCCCGTTTCGTTGCAAACCAGAGTCGGCCGTCATGTGCCTTCATGGCGTTTGGTTGNNCATCCCCCTGATTGTCGGCAAGCACAGAATAAATTTCATTGGTGAACAGCCCATTCATCGTGGTGAAGGCCGTGAATTTGCCGTCATGGTATCGGCTCACGCCGCCATGGGCCGAGCTGATCCAGAGGTTGCCACGGCGATCGTCGGACACCGCATTGGCCCATGTGTCTGCCATGCCGTCGTTCATCGTGAAGACGGTGGCGTGCCCACCGGAGATCCGCGTCAAACCGTTGCTTGATGCCAACCAGAGTTCTCCCTCCGGCGAACAATAAAGGCTAAAGACATAATCTGTGGAGGCGTACGGTTGACCATCAATCAACATATAGGGGAGCAGTTTTCCCCTCACAAAGCGGCGAAGGCCAATGTGGTCAATGAACAGAATCAAACTCAAGGAATCCTCGCTAATCGCAGGGATCCACTTGGGCGGCAACCCCGAATTCTTGTCATACCGCGTCACGCGGCCATCAACAACATGACTAAGAATGCCGCTTTGCGCAATCCACATGCTTCCGTCACGGGACATAAATGCCGGTCCCACGGGAACACCGATGTAGGTAAAGACGCCATTCTTCAGGCATGAAACCGTGGCATTTACGTTGCTGAGAAAATATAACGTCCGGTCTTTGCCTTCAAGAACGCCGGTTACATATTCGTTGCCAAGTCCTTCTTTCGGAGTATAGGTCAGAAGGGAAACATCGCGAAACCGATTGAATCCTTCCTGAGTACCGACCCAGAGACTGCCTTCGCGATCCTCCGTAATGGAGAGAACGTGATTGTGGCTTAGTCCGTCGTTTGATCCATAGGTGCTCCAACGGCCGTGTTCGAAGCGGCTAAGTCCGTCGAATGATCCCACCCAGAGATTCCCGCTCCGATCCTCATACACCGTATTGATGTGGTTACCCGGAAGACCATCTGCCACGGTGAACACCTTCATGATTCCGTTGGTCCATCGGGTCAAACCTGCGTTGGTCCCTGTCCAGACGCTTCAAGNNCCAGCACCGAATGTGCCACATCATCCGGCAGGCCGTCGGCCAGCGTGACACTAAAGAGTTTCCTTGCAGTGCTGTCTTCATACACTCGGAGTCCGCTATGCGTCCCCACCCAGATTCTTGAAAGGGTGTCTTCAGCAATGCTGCAGAAATACGTTTCGTCTTCGGGAACCCGGACAAATCGCCCGTCGCCGTACCGATAGAGGCCATTGCTGGTACCTATCCAGAGGGTTCGCGCTCTGCTCTCGAAAAGGGTCATGATCTGCCGCTCATCGAAACCACGGCGCGTATCAAATGCATACACTTTCCCGTCCTTCAGTCGCTGCAGGCCATTGTTTGCGGTGCCGATCCAAAGAGTACTGTCGCTTCCCTCGCACAGCGCAGTCACATTGGCAAGATCGCTCGCGCTGTCTCCCTGAGTGGAAAACCCCTTGAAGTGGACGCCATCGAAGCGGAATAACCCGGCAGAGGTCCCAATCCAGAGGTATCCGTCTCGGGTTTGGAGGGAAACGTTGACGCCATTCGCCGGCAGACCATACTGCCGGAGCCAGATGTCGTGCCCATACTGTCCGATAGCCCTTTGCGGATCGAGAGCCAGTGATGATGAGGAAACGGCGAGGACAATCCCGAGCAACAAGGCCGCCATAAGCCCAGTACGCACTAGTGCGCGGGTGAACAAGTCTCCACCCGCTTCCGGTGAGACACTGAAAATTCTCCCGGACAGTCTATCAAGTATTCCCATGCTGGGAGGTCCTTACGAGTGCTTGGGATGGTCTATATCGTTGCCTGTTCAGACATCACAGAGCTTCTCCGATCTGATCTGATCGGCACTTGCGTCCAACGGTTTCCAGAATGGTCCGTAGTTGTTCTATGCGAACAGGTTTGCTTACGTATCCATCCATTCCGGCCGCAAGGCATTCGTCGCGATCAGATTGCGAGGCGTTTGCTGTCATCGCAATGATACGCGGACGGTCTTTGGGCCAAGTCGCACAGATGCGCCTCGTGGCTTCGAGTCCGTCCATCTGGGGCATTTGCACATCCATGAAAATCAGATCGTACGGCTGTCGCCTGACTGCTTCGATCGTCTCAATTCCGTTTCCCGCAACATCGGGTCTGTAGCCGAATCGTTCCAACACGCGAATGGCGACTTTCTGGTTCACCACATTGTCTTCGGCAAGAAGGATCCGCAACGGGAAGCGCTTTGCCCTCTCGGGGTTGATTGTCATCGGCATAGGGGCTGCCGAGCGGACGGTTTTCTCTTTGGAGAACGCGCTGACAATCACGTCATACAGCTGAGAATGCTTGAGCGGTTTGCTCAGGAAGGCTGCAATTTCAACATTTCCCCGATGGTCCCGCGCCTGGCGACTGGCTATGGAGAGCGATGTAAGCATGATGATCGGGAACTGACCCGCAGCCTGTTTCTCGTTCAGTTTAGCGGCTAGGGAGACTCCATCGGTCTCTGTCAGATCGAGATCGAGAATAGCAAGGTCGTAGTCCTTTCCATTGGAAAGAAGTGCCAACGCCGATACGGCGTCCTCCGCTTCCTCCGGCTCCATCCCCCACCCCTTGGATTGAAGAACGAGGATCTTTCGATTCGTTTCATTGTCATCGACAATAAGGATTCGCTTCCCCTTCAGCGCAAGGCTGTCGGAGGGCGCGCAAATCCGTTCGATGGTGGGTACGCTGGTTGCGAGGATCCTAAAGTGGAAGATCGATCCTTTCCCTTCTTCACTTTCAACCCACATTGTTCCGCCCATGAGTTCGCTCAACCGTTTGCTGATCGCGAGCCCCAGACCGGTGCCGCCGTGCTTGCGGGTGGTCNNCTCCCTTCAATGGCGCGCGCTTGGACCGAGATGACGACTTCGCCTCTGTGCGTGAACTTAACGGCGTTTCCTAACAGGTTCACAAGAATCTGGCGCAACCTCGTAATATCACCTGCGATTCCGCGCGGCGTGTTCTCATCGATCATGTAGGCGAGTTCGATCCCCTTTTCCACCGCCCTTGATGCAAGAAGATCGAGAGATTCCTCGATGCAATCGGCGAGATGGAAAGCCTGGTGTTCGAGCTCAAGCTTGCCGCTCTCGATTTTCGAGAAGTCCAGGATGTCGTTGATAATCGTCAATAAGGAATCGCCGCTTGTTCTGACGATTTCAACATATTCCCGTTGCTCAAGGTCAAGGGTCGTATCCAACAAAAGCCCGGTTAATCCAATGATGGCATTCATCGGGGTGCGGATTTCATG
>PMNP01000037.1 GCA_003161755.1 Ignavibacteriota bacterium
ATACAGCAACATCACACTCAGGATTTACGCGACGCTAAAACGTCCCGGGCTCCTCTCCTGTTCGGGCGCGGGAGAGATACGCACCACGGGCGCACTCCGCGTCGATTCGCTCGCCTGCCAGCTTACAGGGGCGGGTGTCATATCGGTCTCCGGGACAACAACGAAACAGACAATCGAGATCTCAGGAGCCGGGAGCGTCCTCAATTTCGATCTGGTATCGTCACGTTGCACCGCCTCGATTTCCGGATCCGGCGTGATTGAAACGACAGCGACTGAATCGCTCCAGGCCGCGATCGCGGGGACGGGGACGATTACTTACGGGGGGAATCCGACGGTTCTTCACACGTCGATAGCGGGTGTCGGGACAATTCGACCACGGTAGCGACAGGNNCTTCGATGTTTTGCGTTAGCCCGCCCGCCGGGGTTCACTCTCCGGCTTCTCAAGAATTCTTTTCAGCTCGCGAATGTTCATTGACGTCGGAATTCCTTCGCGGCGCCAGTGTTTGCTGCAGCCACTGTAATCGAGAAGTACGCATTGTGCACTCGCGTCGTATCGCCTCAACTCCCACCCACCTTCGACGAGTGTCGTCACGCAGGCGACCGCTACGACTCCCCGCTTCACCTGGCGCGGCCGGGGCGACCACAGAGAAAGATCGGAAGCGTGGGGAATGATATAGGTATCAAATCCTCGTCTTCTCCCCATCGCCCGCAGGCGATTTACCTGACACTGTTCGAGGCAACCCCGGCACTGAAGTCCTTCGTTGAGNNGAACGGCCGTCGCATCCGCAGATTTGAAATCCTCCCGAAATGCGCGATTCATGATCTCCGCACCGACCATGTTGAGGTGGTACTCAGCTCTCGATCGCGAGCACTGCACACGATCCTCCCGCCAGCGGTAACGGTTCCCCGAATTCGCCAGGAACCCTTCAACATTTGTTGTGAATTCGCCGATCGCCTCTTCCGAGCGTACAACGAACCACTCGACAAACTCAATCAGCGCGCCATATCCCTCCTGCCACCGGGACGCCGGCATCGTCTCCCAGTAGGAACGCCACCGGATAAACCTGAGCGCCTGTTCTCTGAACTCGCCTGTCGCCTCGAGCCACATGCAGAGGCGGTCCACATCACNNTCCGCCATGGAAGACAAGGTCACAAACGGAGCAATTCGAACCGAGCGGGCGTATCCACCGTATATCTTCCAGAGAAGACCGAAGCTGAGGAGTTCCAGGAGGTACTCTTCGTCACTCCGTGGTTCCTCCAGGCGAAATCGGCGAATGTAGTCCGTGAACTGAGTTACGCTGGTCATCAACGATTCAGAAGATCGAGCAAGTACCTCGTCTGTAAACTGTCGTATTCGCTGGTAGTATGCTTCTGAATTCTGCCTCCCCGGACTCAGCGAATATGTAACACCGTTCTCCATTTCCTTGTCCTGCNNATTCTCCGTTTGCTAACCCTGGAAATGACGATCTTCGTCTGCGCATTTGATTCATCGCGCCACTGATAAATGAAAGCGACTTCAACATAGCAATATCTTATATGTTCCTCTTGTACAGTATGGCGAGAGAAATAGTTGCACCCGGAAAAGTGATTGCCCAGAGCGAGGCGGGCCATATCAAAGGATGATAGTAGTTCTGCAGAAGGAGAAAGGGCAATAGAAACCCGTTTGCGATCAGGAAACGCCGTGCGGTTCGCTCGAGTCCCTGCCCCGTGAAAACGAAGGCCGCAAAGAGAGTTGCCAGGCTCATGAAGCCGTAGCCGAGGATATCGACCGCATATATGAATGAGTCAAAGGGAGTGAAGAGGAATGGTCGAATACACTCGACTTCTCCGCGCACAAGATGGGGCATCACAAAAGTGAGCTGGACCAAATAGTTGATGCTGATCAACGCGCAATAGATCGTCGCAAAGACGACGCCCGCGTGGCTCCAGATCTTTCTCTCAATAGGCGCACTATAATGAACGCTGACTGTAAGGAGCAGGAATGAACTCCCCAGGAATAACGAGGGGGTGAGGAGTACAACAAGCCCGAGCGCGGTGCTTGGGCTCTCGGGGCCACCACGGGATCCGAGCCACCCGAGCCACTCAGCGAGCTGGCCGACGATGTAGATAATGCTGAATAAAGATGCCAGGAGCGCCGACCAAAAACCAAACTTACGGACAGTTGGTGACATCGACCTTTCCACGAGGTACTCCTTGTTAATTTAGGTTGGTTNNCGTTACCGTGGATCGCTGCGATCTCGCACATGCGACTGAACATGAAGAACCTATTGAAACCGGATACAACAAACAACGAAACGCGATTGCATTTTGGCTTCCCGGTTCGTATGCTGACCTGCGATGAAAGACAATGAGGCCGACAATGAACATATTGTTGAAGATCTACATACTGGTTGTTTTGGTTTCTTCGTCTGTTTCAGCACAACAAACGACATTTCAAGACTCCCTGCTTGATCACTTTACCGGGAAATGGGTGTTACAGGGCACCATAGAAGGAAAAGAAACCACGCACGATATCGTCGCAGAATGGGTGCTGGGTCATCAGTATGTACAATTTCGTGAAGTGTCACGCGAGAAGAAGAGCGACGGTGGACCGATGTATGAAGCAATCGTATTCATCGGATGGGACCAACCAAGGGGCCAATATGCCTGTCTTTGGCTCGACGCAACCAGTGGCAGTGGACTCTCGAATGGGGTAATCGGTCGTGCGAAACGGGGCGGCGATAAGATTGCGTTCGTGTTCAAGTTCAGTGACAGTAATCTCTTCCATACGACATTTTTGTATGACAGAGGCCCCGACGCCTGGCAATGGTCGATGGATGAAGAAGAGGACGGAAAATGGCAACCTTTTCTGCGAATGAAGATGACAAGGCGCCTCCGCTGACGGCATGAGCTCTTTGTGCAGGACGGCGTGCCACTACCGCTATTTCGACAGAAGCTGGAACAGCTTTACATTAAGGAAGAGAACTTCCTTAACCGATTTCCTACTTCGAAGTATGCCCGCCTTTTCCAGTTCCCTGAGGTATACCGCGGCCGTCTTCCGCTCTGCGAGCCCGGCATCGACAAGCGTCTGCGTCTTCGTATAGGGCTGGTAAAATAGCAACTNNGCAATATCTTCCTGCCTTTTACAAGCGTCTGATCGATCAGATTCCGGATTGCGATTATCTTATCGCGAGTTTCAGCGGCAGTCCTTTCAATTCCGTCGAGCATGTAGAGTATCCACTTCTCCCACCCCCCTTTTGATGTGACCGTCCGTAGAAGAGTGTAGTATTCACTCTTGTTCACAATGATGTACTTGCTCAGGTACAACACTGGCAGATCCAGGAGTTCTTTCTGAACAAGGAACAGGCTGTTGATGATTCGACCCGTGCGACCATTCCCGTCAGAGAACGGATGGATTGCTTCGAACTGATAGTGAATAACCGCCAATTTGATGAGCGGATCCGTGTCGTCGTTTCCATGNNCAAGATTTCTCAGTTTCTCGCGAATCACCCCCTCTCCCAGGGGGGGAGTATAAAGGACCTCACCCGTCTTAGTGTTTTGGATCACCGTGCCGGGCAGCTCCCGAATGCCTGCCTGGTTGTGTACGATCGTTTGTACCATCTTTATGAAGAGATTTGTCGTCATGAGCCCGCGCTTTTTGAGCTCATTGAATCCCTCCCAGAGGGCTGCCCGATATTGGAGCACTTCCTTGGTTGCCGGATCTGCTTTGGACGAATTTGCTGAAAACGCCTCAAAGAGAGC
>PMNP01000244.1 GCA_003161755.1 Ignavibacteriota bacterium
GCCGAGAAGTGCAGGTAGCAGGGGCGAATGTGTTGCAACGTGCAGGCAGCAGGTAGCTCAAAGCAGGTAGAACTGGCGCAGTTGATGGTCAGCCAAATGTTCATTTAAACGGAGTGACGGGCATAGATTCACGAAGGTATGGCTCAAAGGCTTGCGATCTTTTGAAGGCTCCGAAATACCTCCTTCCGCCGCGNNCCCCTGCGCTTCAATCCAGTGAATGTCGTCCGGACAGAGGAACACAATCCGTCCGTTCGCCTTCACCATGAGGCGATAGTGCGAGCTGTCCATCACCAACCTTTGCAAGCTGTCAGCCATGGTTCATCACTGAGAGCAATTCGTTCCCACCAAGTTCTTTGAGGACATTCAAGGTGACTGTGCTCCTCCCCCTCGCGGAATCCTCGACATGCAGATGAATGGAATGAGCGTTCGGAAACGTTCACTTTTCTGTCATACGCTTTGATGCGCCGAAGGTTGCGGTCGAGACGCCCAACATCATATACAATGGCCGACTGCTATTCGTCGCACAGAAACAGCAGTTCATCGCTCTTCTCGTCTGAATCTGCAACCTGTATTTCACCTTCACGTACCATCGTTTGGTTTATTCCTCCGGCACCCCCGATCCACATGCACCAGATTTACGTCAAACCATACGAGGAGGAGAGGTTATGAAGACGCGATTGAGAGTGGTGATAATGATGGGGCTGACTGCCCTGACGGTGTCAATCGGATTTGGCGGGTCTGGTGCAGAAATGTCGAAGACCCAGAAGGGGCATTTCACCATGGAGCGGGCAGAGGAGAACCTGATACTGGCACTTGGTGCCGATAACCGGGGCTTGCGCCTCAGCGCCGCTTCTGTGCTCGTCACGGTCGGCACAAGCCGGAGTGTCATCCCTCTGTTGACCCTGCTTCATAACGGAGACGAAGAGGAGCGCATCGTTGCCGCCCTTGCACTCAGCCATATTGATGATGGGAGGGGCAAATTTGCAGTCTTGAGAACAGCATCGTTTGACCCCAGCGACAAAGTCCGGGAGTTGGCGGGATGGTATTATGCGGAGTACTCAACACCCAAACACACAACGATCTCCGAATTGGATATTTTTAGCCCGGCGCCGTATCCGGAAATAACTGAAATGCTGCCGTGAATCCTCCGGACGTACGCGTTCCGACTACGATCCTGTTGCCCGAAAGGTCAATCGACAAACGGGCAACGGGAGAGTATTACGCTTAATGGAAGTTTGCAGGAAGTTATCGAATCGCGATCGACTGCGGGCCGCTGCCCACCGGATACGTCGCAACCACTGCGCCGCTGTTGTCAAGCTTCAAGACCAGATCCGTCGAAAAGACGGCAACGTACACATACCCGCGCGCATCGCCAGCGACTGCCGACCCGCCTCTTCCCAGCAGCGGATGTGATGATGAGTCGATGATGGCGAAGGTTTTGCCATCGTACCGAGCCACGCCTGTCCCCGACGTGGCTCCCACATATGCGATTCCACTCCGCGAAAATGCGATAGCCCCCGGCGCTCCGCCGATCGGGATTGTCGCCACAACCAAGCGAGATGTCTGATTGATCACCGAAATGGATCCCTGGACTGCCCCGTAATCTCCCGTGCAGACAACATGCACATAGCCGTCGGGCCCAATGGCAAGCGCCTGCGGATCCAGGCCGACAGCAATGGAATCGATGAGCATGTCGGTGGTGCAGTCGATGACCGAAACAGAACCAGGACCGTAGGCAACGGTCTGCCCTGCAATGGTGAGATTCGTATTGGTAGCGTACGCTTTTCCGTTTGCAATCAGTATACCTGTTGGCCCGTGTCCGACATGGATGGACTTGATGATCTGCCGCGTCGACAGATCCGCCAACTTTACTTCATCGGTCAAGAGGCACGTGATGTAGGCCTTATTGCCGCTGATCGCAACACACATCGGATTCGTGCCATCCCCCACCAGGATTTTCCCCACCACCGAATAATCGTTCGCGTTGAAGATCTGCACGGTTGCTGTCCCGGAGTTTACAGCAAAGACCTTCCCGCTGTCACACACCACCTGGTTTGGATATTGTTCCAACGTGGCAACATTCTGCGTGACCGTATTGGAGTCGAGATTCACCACTGAGAGCGTCTGTCCCAGCGTGTTTAGAACAAACAGAAGTGACGAGCCAGGCGAATTCGGTGTGAGAGGGTTGTTGGTTCCCTTATCGCAGCTACCAAGCACCAAGGAAACAATGGAGAGCAATACGCAAAGTCCGATTTTCCAGATGGAGGCTGTTGATGTTCTGTTCACAGAATAATCCTCTTGAGAGTTGGTAGTTATGAGCGTTAGCTACGGAGTCAAACTCATGGTGTATCCTGCCGTAAGACGTGCTTCACGCCCCGGAACGGGATACCCTTCAATCATCTGGTACTGTGTGTTCTCGATGTTTCTGAATGTGAGAAGCAGACTCAGGGTTCCCGAGTCCAGATTCACATCAAGCCCCGCAGAGAGATCGATGGTATGGNNGGAACGGGAGGAGATACACGGTATTTGCCGCCGAAGCATATCGGCGGGACATATAGAGGAATTCTGCGGAGGCATGAAACAGACCCGTATTTGCCTGAACAATCGCCTTATGCAGATGTTCCGGACGATACGGAAGCTGCAACCCATCTTCATTCGGGAGTCCCGATTCATCTCTTGCGTTCAGCCAGGTGTATGACCACGTGAAGGAGAAGATATCGAACAACGGTCCTGCGCCTGTCTCCAGTTCGAGGCCCCATATTGCCGCCTTGCCAACATTGTGGGGACTCCAGATTCCGCCGTATCCCGGCTGCCACAGAATCAGATCTCGCACCGCATTGGAAAACCAGGTGATGCCGGCATGGATGCCGGGATTGGAGAGGTATGAAACGTGCAGGCCAGCATCAACGTCGATTGACCGTTCTGGTGTGAGCGCGGGATTGCCAACAGAAAAATTGTCGCGCGGCCAGTACAAGTCATTGAACGTCGGCGCTCTGAATGATCGACCCACATTGGACTTTATCGAAAATTCAAGGGGATCTCCTGCAGAAACAACCAATCCCATCTTGGGGCTTACTTGATCGCCAAAATCCTGATAGCTGTCCCATCGCACTGCAGGGACGAGCGAGAGGAATGCCGACCCACCGTTCTTTTCTCCAAGCGGATTCAATTCATCCTGAAAATATACGCTGTGGAGAGTCCGCTGATATTGGGCAGAAAGAGAATTCCCCGAAAACCTGTCCACCCTTATGGCATACCCGCCGGTAAGAAGCATCCAGGAAACAGGCATGAACTTGTCCTGAGCCTGCATGCCGAGCGCTACATTTCTACTGTCATTGTCAACAGGGATATAGGCTTTGGGATCGTTGTACTGAAAGTGCAGACTGTGGACATACATTTGAATGCTAGGGGTGTGGAATTGTATCGGCAGTTCGAACGAAGCATTGAGCAGAACATTGGCATTGCGCTTCCGTGCGTCACTACTCAGTAAACCGATCATTCCCGGATCTCCCGACTCCTGGTTGAGAAGCCCCAGATTCAATGTGGCTTTCGCTCCCTGCTCGCCAAGGAGGAGGACCGATCGGAATGAGGCCGAGTGGGAAGAGACATCGGCATTGTTCCTGACCGATTCACTTCCGTCGGTTCCACGGTAGACAAATGTTCCGTCGCTATGAAGATCGCGATACGTCATTGCAAGCGATCCCCACGGTGCGCCGAGCGTTCCGCCGACAGAGGCTGACCGGGTTCCGAATGATCCAATCAACCCTTCCATGGATACGCGCACGCCTTCATTTTGGAGTTCGCTGGTCACAATATTGACGGCCCCGCCCATAGCATCGGCGCCGTACTGCGCTGATGCGCCACCGCGGAGTACTTCGACTCGTTGGATACCGAGCATCGGAAGAACGCTGAGGTCTACTTCGCCGGACTGTGCGGAGTTGAGCCGTTCTCCATCGAGAAGGATCAACACTTGGCTTGCAGTTGAGCCACGAAGGGAAATCGTCCTCACATCACCCAGAGCGCCATAACTGTTGCTGACAACGCCGGGCAAGCCGCTGAGGAGCTCGCCAACGTCGACAGAGGCACGGGCGCGTATGTCGGAGGCCTGAACGACGTCGACTGTTGCCGATATCGCGTCAACGGGCCTCGAAGACCGTGTGGCTGTTGTGACGATGGGATTCGCGCTGAAGACAGTTTCGTGAAGATCGATATGAAGCGGAGCAGGCGAGGTTGTGTTGGAAAGGACGATCGTTGTATCGAGTTGCTCGAAACCGAATTTGCGGAATCTGAGAACGATGCTGCCGGAATCCTGCGACGCTATGACGAACTTCCCGTTCGGCCCGGTCTCGGCCAGCCGATGTCCATCTGTGGAGATCATCACGCCGGGAAGCGGGCTTCCGGTCCGGCCGTTTATTACCGTTCCCGGAATTTGCTCGGCAATCACCTGTGCAGTGCTGCCCACACACAATGCACAGGCGATCAGGAGAGATGCCGCACTATGACTGACCCTGACGAAGGCAAACAAAACACCCTTGCCTTCCGCCGGAAGACAAGGGTGTGAAAGAAACACACGCACGTTGTCCGATTCCTTCCCGCGAAGGTTCCTGGAAATCGTCCTGGCAGGTCTCCTGGCTTATGGCGGTCATTGTTCGCGAGCCCTTCCCATCGCTAAATCACGAGGACAGTGGGCAGACGGACCTTCAGCCATTCACAGTTGCGGGGCAGCTTCCGATTTGACGGAATTCCCTTTTCATCCCGTACTCGGGACACCAGAACTACAACACTAGGAATATAGAGATCAGCGCAGCAAGAATCAAGAGGTCGTTGTATGACGCCGCTCAGTCAATGCTCCCAGCCGTGCGCTTCGCAGAGATTATTGGCCCGATCTTCCCTGCACTGCATGTGCAGCACCCACCTCATCTTCCACTATCATCCCATTCAGGCTTTGGTTGGTTACCCGGGAACCTGTCAGCACGATGGTATAGGCCTTCCCCCCTTCAAACGCTTGTACGGGCAAGCTCACCAGAATAGAAGTTTCGCCAGACTTTCTGACTTCAAGTCCGGTTGTCATAGAATTGATCTCAACATAGGAAGCATTCCCGTTGAAACCGGCATTTTGGATGATAGCATCATTGGATGCCCCAGCAACAATGTCCACTGGCTCATATCCTGCCGCCGCATGAATGACCCGCAACTTGGCTTTATCTTGAGGTATTGATCCGATATCATCTGTGAGCACGCTAATCACAGGAGCAGCAGTGAGTGCACCGCTCATGGGAGCGCTTTCATCCGTTTGTGAAGGAAGCACTACCACTGTGTAGAACGACCCTCCCGTGAGCGCTTCGGAGGGATTGGTGGTTTCGTTCATGCCGGACGACCCACCCTGAATCGCATCTTCCCCTCCTTGCGTTGGTTCGATCCTTCCCAGGTGGAACATGTGCTCGCCGTAGGGAATATCGACGTATGCTGTCGCCGCCCGGAAAGCGACACTGGAGAAAACATCCAGATTATCAACATACCCCTCGACCTCAGCCCTCCCGGAGGACGCATTGATGAGTCGGACGTGTGCAACGATAGTTCCTCCTGACTCGTGTTCCGACAATAAGGCCATCGTTCCGGCACCCATGCTACTCAGCCCCGCATCCGACTGCCTGGAATGGCAACCCAAAACAATAAAGAGTAACATCACGCCCAACCATGGTGTTGCAGTGAAGCGTTTCATTGTTCTTCCTCCCTCTTGGTGGTAACCTGGTCATGGGCAGAAGTGCCAGCCGCTAAAGGTGATCACGCTGCCGTTCCAACACGTCTGATGCCGCGTTCAAGGACTCCTTGGTTTTTTCAAGCACTCCATCGGTTTGCCTCCGGAAACTGCGCGCGAGACGACCGACGCCGCTTTTCAAATCGTTTGCTTTGTTTCGAACATCCTCGCGCAATTCCGTTCCCCGCTTGGGCGCGTAGAGCAATGCTATGCCAGCCCCGATCAGTCCACCGATGAGAAATCCCTTTCCGAAACCGCTTGACCGTGTCTCCTCGTCGTTTCTCATGGTCGTCCCCTCCACCTTGAACTTTCTCCATTGCGAGTATAGTGTAGAGAAGTTCAAACCTTCCGGGGGCAACGTCAATCGGGTCTTAAGCGTAAAAGGGGTGTCAAGCGTATACGCGATGAATCACTTGATGCTTCTAGGGGATCTTTGCAGGTGAAATGGGAGCGTTGCAGGAATGGTGAGGCGGCCAGGCTGGTCTATCGGTCGTTTCTCAAAATGATGAATTCCGGATTCTCATGAAAAATTCGATAATGGCTCAGGAGTCCTTGCATGTTCGACAGCCAGCGATCTGTGTAAAAATTCGCCTCCGGAGTGGGATGAAGTGCCAAAACCAAATCCCGGCAGAATCGCCATGGTTCAGCGATAATCGAAGAATCGGCGGGATCGCTAATGACTGAGAAATCGCGCANNGGACGCCTTGTCCATGCCCCGTAAACAGCATGATCCCGCCACCGTCATACCGGCGGCTCAGATTTGTGCCTGTGTCGGCGGCCCAGACCTGATTAGGGTAAAATTGACGTATGGCGTCCTTATACGTAATAACACCCGGAACAGGAAGCAGAAGTTGAACGAGGAAGGTGACAAAAATCCCTCCCAACAGGATCTTCGACCATAATGAGGACCTTTTCGCTATATGGTCGATTGACAGGCCCGCAGCAATTGAGCACACAGGAGCAAGGATTGTCNNCACCAAAAGACCCCCCTGCCGTTTCTTGACAAGAATCCAGCCGCCAAAGCACACCAAGCCCAGAAGGACCGGCCCGAATACTTCGACCGCGGCCACGCTGTAAAGGGAAATGACTTCCCATGGTTCTTTGTGGAGGTGGGCGCGCGCGGGTTCGCTGCCGGCAAGATAGGTATCTCCAAGAAACCGCAATGCATCGCCGTAGTAATACCAATTCCAAAGGAACCAGAGAATGATGCCGGCAAATGCGGCGATGAAGGCAAACCAGGGTTTTCGTGATTGCAAATGCGCAATTCGTCGCTGCCCGAGGATGTTCCCGAATGCCAGAAGCGTCAATGCTGGCGGCAGCATCCATGCTTCATAGCGACACAACGTTGCGCATGCCGCCAATGTTGCCGAAACATACAGCCATCGAAACCGCAAAGGATCTTCCGTCCAGCGATAGAACGCATACGAAGCGCCTGTAAAGAAGAATAACAGACCAGCCTCCGACATGGGTGTATTGACGAGATAGACAATATTGGGATTGAGACCCAATGCGCACGCTGCCAACGCCGCCGCAAGAACCGAATGCGACAACCTGAAGGTGACGTCGTACATAAACCAGGCCGTGCCCACGAGGAACGGAATGCCAAGACACATTCCTGCCGTTCCACTATAAAAGAGTGCGTCGATGCAGACAAACGGAGTGAGGAGAATATGACCGAGCGGAAGCCATACAGTTCCAAGTGTGTCCTCCAATGAAAAGGCGGAATCGACCAATTGGCGCGCCCGTACGAGATGAGCAGCAGCATCACCATAAAACACAAGGCTGTTTTTGTCGCCGACAGAAAGGAGTATCCCTGAGATCAAGCTTGTGAAGCCTACCACGAGAAGGCTTGCCAAAAGGGGAACACGCGAAGGCAATTCATGGGGATTGTTCGCCGGGGCATTTGTGGACGACAGGGAAATTGGCAAGAGGAAGGTCGTAGTGGAGCCTTTTCACCGGTTTTCAACAGAGTGGATTGACGATCCTGATTACGCAGGCGAGTTGGCCAGCCGATCAAGATTGAGTCGCGACCTGTG
Source organism: Ignavibacteriota bacterium (assembly GCA_003161755.1). The sequence goes on from PMNP01000244.1 coordinate 7,795, forward strand.
AAGCTCAACGAGCGCCTCATAGGCTGCGAGGGGAACTTCGAAAATGGGCACTCGTCCCTTCAGCGCACTCAACACGGGGTGAAGGTATTCCGCCTTGCTGCTTCGCAGGTTTGCGTCGATCACCCGAATCCCTGCTTCCCTCACCCAGACAAGACCCGAATGCATGATCAATTCATGAAGAAGGGGTTCAGTTGCAACTTCTCCTGCCGCAATGAATCCTTCTGCCGCCACCCAACGAACGTCCCGGTTGCCGTCCGACAGCACCCGTGCGAGTGACCGAATTGCCTCTGGCCCNNTCTTCTCGGGCGGAGAGAAGATCGTTCAGCATAGGCACGGCTGTATTGCCCTGCAACACAAGTTTCTCCCGTGCATCCTGACGAACTACTGGGTCACCACTCTTAAGTCCTTCTAGCGTCAATTCAATCGATCGTGCACTTCCATGTCCACGCATAACGGTATCCCTCCAATAGAGAAACACTCCGATGAAGAGAGTCGTTTCCTATTTCTCCCCCTTCAACAACGTAGAGCGCCAAATACAGGCCTGGGATTCTGGACAAAGGCAAAAACGTCACCGGATTCGTGTCAGGGCCATAAGAATCGCCCCCA
>PMNP01000340.1 GCA_003161755.1 Ignavibacteriota bacterium
GCAGTGCTCGCTCCACATGACGCTGTAGATGCCGAGCTCGGTGTAGGTGGGCACACGGCCGAGGAGTTTCTGGATCTTCTCGTATTCCTCTTCGGTAAGTCCATGCTGCAGAGCCAAATCCACTGTGACTTCAGGTTCCATTGTCGACATTGCGCCTTTCCAAGTCATTCCCAGAAATAATTCACGTTAAAGCCGATGACGTTCCAGCTTGTTTTGTAAAGTCCTGCCGGGGCTACGGTGACACTATTCAACACGGTTGCTCCGACCTGGCGATCATTAAACTTCAAATATTCGTAGGCAAAATCCAATCGAAGCCCCTCGCTTACCCAATAGCCGATGCCGCCGCTGAATCCCCGGCGATCCGCATCCGGCAATGCGGGTCGAAGCTCAGAGTCTTGTACCGGCGTCTGGTCATACACATAGCCACCTCGGAAAAAGACCCCGGCAATCTCCACCTGAGCCCCGGCGTTAATCGTCCAACTATTCCTCCAATAGTACGGAATAGTCATCGGGGCCATCTGGCTTCCCTCCACCGCTGCGTCTTCATACCGAACATCCACAGTTTTGAGAATGGACCAGAAGGAATACTGACCGTCGACTTCGAAGTGCAGCCACGCGAACGGGCGAAGAGACACGCCCGCGCCGATGATGTCGGGAGTGGAAAACTTTGCGGTCAGTTTTGCCGGCAACGGAATGGACAACAGCGAATCCGGAATATCCTGATATTGAATCGGCGCATCATTGATATGAATGGCCATCCGGGAAATATACGTAAGACCAAGGGAGAGTTGTTTCCATGGCTGGTAGCGCATTCCCAGACTGAATCCGATTGATGTGGGTCCTGCCCCGTCTGCTGATTGCAAAGCATCGGTTGATCCGGCCGGCACAAGGGGCAGCCGTCGGCTATATTGCATGCGCGGAAACGCGAGATTGATCGACACTCCCGCCGAAAACGGAGGAGAAAATCGGTATGCGGCGCCTGCCGAGAAGATGACGATGCGCAGATCCGCTCCCACCGTTGCCCGTGCTCCAACCCACTCGTCATCCCATCCGCTGCGGAACGCGAACGGTGTTGAAGCCGATATTCCCAAGGATAGTCCGGATGCAAATGAATGCGTAAGAGTCACTTCTGGCGGGAACAATACCTGACTGTTCATTTTGATTTCCGCCATTCCCACAGGCGTAAACCGGGTATCGGGCATGATGACTGTGGTTCCGAGCGAGAGTTCCGTGCCGGATGTAAGTGCTAGGGAAGCCGGGTTCCGCTGCACGAGCAGTGGGTCGCCTGGCGAGGCGATGCCGACGTCTCCCATGCCGGTCCCGCATGCCCCAAGCTGCTGCAGGAGAAACCCGCCGCCAATGGCCTGTGGGACCACTGAGAAAAGCAGAAGAACCACAGTCAGGTATGGTGTGCACCAAATCGGCAAGGAATGCCTGTCTGATGTCTGAAGAATGCTGCTCATTCGATTGTCATCNNGCTGGTCCTTCTCAACAATCAAACCTGGATGCACCTCGACCTTTCCAACGGTGCCTGGTCGGTCTGCTCTCACATCGTTTTCCATTTTCATTGTCTCAAGCACGACGAGCAACTGCCCTTCTTCCACAGTGTCTCCCTGAACGACCGCGATAGACTTTACCTGTGCCGGCATTGGTGCCCGAATCTCTCCCCCCACGGAAATGTGATTTGAACGCCGCGAGGAGTTTGTGGATGGAGCGGCGGATGCTTCTACTTGTACTTCCATCGGGATGCCTCTGGAGAGGACATCATACCCCTGTGACGACCGCATGATCGCAAGAACAATTCTCTTGCCGTTCCGCTCGACAAGAACATGGCGAGAGTCCATGAAGCGAATTTCACCACCGCCATACGGGATTCCATTGATTGCGACAACGGTTTGTCCCTGAAGAGAAACAGAGATATCACGTTCCCGAATATGTACGACGTATGTCCGCATTCGATCTCACTTCCACGAACCCCTGTTCTTCCATCGACTTTGGGGAGGATTCGTTCCTGTCTGGACCTCACGCTGGGGTCGCGTACCATTGGCTGGATGCTTCGATGCATCTTCCAGAAGTGCGCAGACGATCGCAGCAGCTTCTTCCTCAGCAGTGCGGTCATCGCCCTGCACCAACGCTGAAGCACGCTGTGTGAGGAATGTCGTGGAATACGTGCCCGACTGAAAGATCGGATCCTCCACAATTCTCCGCAAGAGAGCAAGATTCGTCGGAACCCCCATGATTTCGTATTCTTCCAGGGCTCGTTTCATGCGTTGGATTGCTTCTCCACGAGTTGGGGCCCATACGCACAGCTTTGAAAGCAGTGAGTCATAAAAGACTGAGATCTCGGATTCTTCTTCGACTCCGGAATCCTCCCGGATGCCGGGGCCTTGCGAAGGTCTCCAATGGGTGATCCTCCCTGCCGCCGGAGCGAACTGACGATCAATGTCCTCTGCGCAAATGCGACATTCGATCGCGTGTCCGCGCCATTGTATCTGACTCTGGTCGAATGGGAGCGGCTGCCCCTGTGCGATCGTAATTTGCATTGCGACCAGGTCAAGTCCGGTACGAAGCTCCGTCACCGGATGCTCTACCTGGAGACGCGTATTGACCTCGAGGAAATAGAAATTTCCTGATTCATCCAGCAGGAATTCCACCGTGCCGGCGCCGCAGTACCGTGTACAACGTGCGGCGCGAAGTGCGCAGNNCGAAGTCCCGCCGTGAGGGCTGGTGACGGAGACTCTTCCAGTATCTTTTGATGCCGCCTTTGGATCGAACATTCGCGCTCGCCAAGGTGAACGACATTACCCATCGAGTCGCCCATGATTTGAAATTCCACATGGCGCGACTGTTCGAAGTACCTCTCAAAAAAAATCCTTCCATCGCCGAACGCTGAAGATGCCTCAGAGGAAGCAGCCTGGAACGCTTGCTCAAATGATCCTGCGTCGCGCACGACTCTCATGCCCCTTCCCCCGCCGCCAGCAGCGGCTTTGAGGATGACAGGGAATCCAAAGGTGGCGGCAGCGCGCGCGGCCTCTTCCGAGATGGAAANNTGAGCACAATCGATAATCGCCTGTCCGTTGAGGTAGCTTGACGCCGGCGGAGAGGGTCCAAGATGCAATGCTTCATCTGCTGCCCGAACATACCGTGATGCCCGGTCCGCATCGGAATACACCGCGATGGATCGTACGCCAAGCTCGCGGCACGTGCGGATGATCCGAAGGGCGATTTCTCCACGGTTCGCAATAAAAATGGACCGGATGGGTGTCATCAGTGATGTTCATCCAATTCAACGACAGTTGCGCCTGTGCCTCCCTCATTCCATTCACCAAGCCGGAATGCCTGGACGCGTGGATGGCCGGACAGAAATTCCGTGATCCGTTTTCGGAGGGCACCCGTTCCNNATCCACCCGTCGCAGGCCGGCGAGGATTGCAGTGTCAAGGAACTTGTCTACCAGCGGAATCGCTTCGTCGCCGGTCATCCCGCGGACGTCGATGTCCGTTTCCACGGTTTCAGGTTTCTCGGAAAACTCCACTGCAGGAACTCGGACCCTGATCCGTTGTTCAGAGCGGGTCAAATCGCCTACGCGCACACGCATCTTCACCGCGCCAAACACCACTGTGGCGGTTAACCTGTCGGTCGAGATTGCCGCCACCTCTCCAACGTCGGTCCCTTGGGCGAGAGTAACATGGGCCCCGACTTCGATCGATTTCTTTGCCACAGGTACGGGTTCAAGCTCAGCTTCTTTTTTCTCTTTTGCAACCTGCTCCTTGATGGTTTCCACGTGATGCCGGGCTGACTTTATCACACCCGCGTCGCCCTTCGTTTCCCGGATTTCGCGAACACTCCGCTCTATGGCTGCATTCGCTTGTGCGAGGATAGCGTCTGCGTCTTCCAACGCCTTCCGCTTCAATTCTTTGATCTCTGTCTGGATGGTGGAGAATTTCAGGTCGTAGTCGCGCACTCGTTCTTCAAGCGCACGTTTCTCGCGGGCAATTTCCTCGGCCTGGCTTCGCGCCCGCTGCACGGAAGATTCGAGGTTTCCGATGAGCGTGTCAAGACGGGCCTGCTGCTGTCCAAGGTGGCCCCGGGCAAGATTCAGGATCTCTCCAGGAAATCCCAGCCTTTGGGCCATTTCCACAGCGTAGCTGCTTCCCGGTACCCCGCTGCGGAAACGGTATGTGGGGGTCAGTGTCGCCTGATCAAATTCCATTGCACCATTCTGAACCCCCTCAGTGTCATGGGCGAAGACCTTCAACGCACTGTGATGGGTCGTTGCAATGGTCAACGCGCCGTGCGTTGTGAGCCACTCAAGTACGGCGGCGGCAATCGCGCCGCCTTCGGCAGGATCTGTCCCCGACCCAATCTCATCGAAGAGCACGAGACTCCCCTCGTGCGCCTCGGACGCGATGGATTGGAGGTTTCTCAAATGCGAACTGAAGGTGCTCAGATCATTTTCAATGGACTGTTCGTCGCCGATGTCCACGAAGATTCCGGTAAACACCCGGAGCGTAGTCCCCTCGAGCGAGGGGACATGCATTCCTGCCTGCGCCATGAGACAGAGGAGACCGACGCACTTCATGGCCACGCTCTTTCCGCGGGCGTTCGGTCCGCTGATCACGAGCGTCTTGAACTCGCCGCCCAAATCGAGGTCGAGCGGGACGGGGCCCGTCTGCCCGTGGTGCATCAAGAGGACAGGATGACGAGCGCCCACAATGTGCATGGGAATCGATTCACTGACGGGCGGCTCANNTCCCACGTACCTGCTCCGTCAACGCCCGAAGGATGCGTTCGATTTCCCGCTGTTCCTCAAACTGAAGACTCCGGATTTCATTGTTGAGATCCAGGGTTTCCGTCGGCTCAATGAATACCGTCGCTCCGCTTGAAGAGGCACTGTGGATAAAGCCCTGCACCCTGTTCTTGTGTTCGGCCTTGACGGGGATGACCATCCTTCCCTCGCGGGTGGTGATGATCTCCTCCTGGCTGAAACCGCTGTCGGCTACCTGGCGAAGAATTCCTTCGAGACGTTTGTGAAGGTGTTCCGACCTCTCGGCAATTCCTCGCCTCACCGTTTGAAGTTCCTTGGATGCATTGGAACGAACAGTTCCGGAATCGTCGATGGCCCGCTCGATATTGAATTCCAGGAGCTTATCGACTTCCAGGGGCTCGCAAATCTCCCACAACAGCGGAAACTCATTTTGGCGCCGCGAGAAAAGCGATCGGATAAGCCGGGATGCCCTGCTGGTCGAAGCGATCTGCAACAGTTCCTTTGGGAGAAGAACCGTCCCTTCGACGCCCGACTTCTGCAGCGATGCCTTGATGGGTTGAACGTCCGAAAGAGGAAGCGTGTCTTCCTCTTCGAGCAGTCGTTTCATCTCTGTCACCCTGCCGAGAGCGAGGCGTATCTCGGGAAGAGCGACGAGGATCTCCGTTTTCTGCAGGAGCTCGGCACCCGGCTCTGAGGAAATATACCGGGTTACGCGCTGGAGCACTCGGTCGAATTCCAGCTTTTCAATCACGCCCTTCCACGTATCCATCCCTCTCTCAATCCCTCATCAGGTTCATTCAATTCCCATGTCCATGGAGCTCGATACCAATCATATCACGAAATTCGGAAGCACCTGGAATAAACGGTTTGACAAGGGCGCACAGGGCCGGGGTGGCTCCCAAGGTTGGGGCGTACAAATAGGAAGTCGATCGAAGACGCCCTCCGGGCTCGTCAAACGCTTTCAATCCCCAAAAGACAATGCTCAGGGCAAGCAGTCCTTCAACGCAGCCTACAAGGAGGCCGGCCACGCTTCCTCCCTTTCTGAAGGCATTCTTCGTCTTCAACCACCGGTAAAGAAGAAGAAACAGCGTCAGGGAAAGGGCGAAGATGAGAATGAACGCGGCAACTTCGGCCATCGAACCGGATGGGATTCCCGCCGAGGGGAAGACCGACGCAAGGCGTCGTGCAAAGCGCGCGGCCAGAAACAGGGCGATAAGCAATGCGAGCAACGTGAAGCACTTCTTTGCAGCTCCGCTCTTATACCCGATATAGCCGGCAAGCGCAAGTGCTGCGACAATAAAAAGATCGAGAAGGGAAAAGTTCACTTAGCCCCCGAGTTGCCGCTTGACGATTTCCTGGACAAGCTTTCCGTCGGCCTTCCCCTTGAGTTCCTTCATGACGGCTGGCATCACCTTCCCAAAATCCTTGGCGGGNNGGAGGAGGCTGAGGTTTCCTGGATGACCCGTGCGACAATCGCCTCGATATCGGCAGGTGTCACCGGCTTGGGAAGATATTCCTGAATGATATCCAGCTCCTTCTGTTCGAGTTCGGCTTCCGCATTTCGATTCCCGGTGCGGAACAGCTCAATCGACTCCTTTCGGCGTTTAGCCGCAGAGAGGAGAACCGCCACCTCGTCGTCGGGGGTAACAGAAGAAGTTGTGCCGCGCAGCGCGATCTCTTTTTCGAGGAGCGCAGCCTTGATCGTTCGGAGGGTTGACAGCCGGACGGTATCACCCTTCTTCATGGCGGATTGCAGGTCGCGCATGATGGTTTCTTTGAGGCTCATAAGGTCCCTGAAAAAAGAAAAAGGCAGAGACTGTGGACGCACGTCCCCGCCTAAAGCACAAAGTGTTACGCTTGATAGCGCCACATGCCTAAAAGTAGGCCAAAATCATCTTAAAGTCAATTAGGCGGGGATAACTGCGCCATTGATGAAGCCGGCTTCAGCCGATGAGAGATACATAACGATGGATGCTATTTCCTGTGGTGTCACCCATAGAGATTGGTCGCTCCCTGGCATCGAATCTTCATTCTCTTTTGTCCGAAGAATGAATGGAGCGATTGCATTGCAGGTGACCCCTGTCCCCCGGGTTTCTTCAGCGATGACCTGCGTCAGGGTGATTACGGCGCGTTTTGAAACCGCATACGCTCCTCTTCCTGCGGATGGATAAAGGCCGGCCTTTGCCGCGATATTGATGATTCGTCCGAACTTTCGCTCTTTCATGGAGCGAAGGACCTGACTGCTCGCCAGGTATGCGGTGAGGAAATTCAGCCGGAACATCTTCTCGATGTCAGCCACCCCACCCTCTTCGATAGTTTTCCCCCCGAGATATCCCCCAGCCGCATTTATCAGAATGTCCACGTCGCCAATGTTCTCGCGGACATTGAAAAAGAACTTTTTCGTTTGCTCTTCATCCGTCAAATCGCACTTGTCGGAAAATGCTATTCCACTCATATTGGTCCCTGGCGTTTCCCCTCGCACTGGGAGAGCAACGTTGAAGCCTGCACTGACGAATGTCTGAACCAGGGTCTTCCCAAGGGCACCCATTCCCCCTGTAACCACCACGCACATTCCGGGACTATTCATGAAATTCCTTTGGGGTAAAATATGTTAGAGAAATACAGAGTAGGAGAAATAACCGACTTCGGAGGAGAGGGATGACCATAAATCGCAATGTTCAGTTTCTCACAGCCGCGGCGCTGGCCCTGTTGTTCAGCACACCGCTTGCCCGGGGGCAGGATTCACTGCATGTGGGCGAAACGGCGCCGGAATTCACCCTTCCAGCGGCGACAAAGGATACTATTTTGTTCCAGGGGATCCGACTTCATGATGCTCTTGCAAAATCTCCAGTAATTCTGGCTTTTTATCCTGCTGATTGGAGTGGAGGATGCACGAAGGAGATGTGCACCATGCGTGACAACTTCAAGGCCCTAGGGGACTTGGGGGTTACCGTGCTGGGAATAAGCGGAGATTATGTCTTTTCTCACCACGAATGGGCCAGCCGGCTAGGACTCCCATTTGCCCTTCTTAGCGACCACAATCACGCAGTAGCAAAGGAATACCAGAGTTTTGATGAGAAGAGCGGTAATGACCGGCGGACGGTCATTGTTGTCGACCGGAAAGGGATCCTGCGATACGTGGATCGATCGTACAATTCGCAGACTGCCGATTCATTTGAAAAGCTGCAAAAGGCTCTGGCTATGGTGAAAGAAGGATGATATTTCCGACAAACCAAGGACTTTGTCTGTTCAAGGCCTAGGACTCTTGCTCCCTTTAAGGAGTCCTTTTGCCTTACTTATGGCATCCTGCATAATGCGGATACGTGCGTCCTCGCTACGGGCAGACAAGAGGTCCTGCAACTGAGCCTTTCGAGTGTCCTGCAACTGCTGCTTCTCGGCCTCGGAGAGATGCTGATAGTATTCCTGAAACGCATCGATTGCAGCCATTGAATTCCTTTTGGTTATCCCCTGTTCACTTAGCTAAAATATACTCATCCCCGGAACATCCCGCAAGGAAGAGATATCGTGAGGCACCGCGATCATTTACTCACCGAGCTGGCGGAGAACGTCCCAGGTATAAATTCCGACAGAGTGCCCATCCCCCCAAATGAGTCGGATTGCATAGTTCCCAATGGGCTCAGCTTGCTTGAGTTCGTACCTGCCTGGGGCATCTTCGTCCACCCGGCGAGGTCCAACATGATGCAGTAGGACGGTTTCGCCCTTGCATTCGGCGCACGGGCATCCGTTACGAATTGCCGTCAGCGAAATTACCGTCTCATTGCCATCGTCCCAAAGAAGCTTCATATGGTCTGAGCCCGAGCGCTCTAACTTCCGTAATTGCATGACCTTCGATCTCGTTGTCTCAGTGTTTGATAAGGTGCTTGTCCAGGAATGCGAAGATCTTCTGCTGAGCTTCTTNNACCCACCAGCGTTGCCGGGATTCATGAAGGCGTGGCCGGCATCATCATAGATCACCGTTGTCACGTCTTTTCCCTGCTTTTTGGCAGCGGACTCAAATGCCTTCACTGATTCCGGTGTAATTCCCCTGTCCAGACCGCCAAATATCCCGAGGATGGGACAGGAGATGCTCTTAATCTCCTTCTCGCCGGTGACCAATCTACCATAGCAGACAACGCATGCAGCGAGGTGTTTCACCTCCATAGCCGCCATCAGGGAGTACCCACCGCCCATGCACCACCCTATCGAAGCTATCCTGCGATGATCGACATCCCCGCGAGAATAAAGAAACTTCGCCGCCGCATCCAAATCGCGCTCAACTCGGTCTTCTGGAAGGGCTCGTGAGAGTTCATGTGCAAGATCGGGGGTGGACGCCACCTTTCCCCGATAAAGGTCCAACGCCAGAACTACATATCCACGTTGGGCCAGCGTGTCCGCCTGCTGCCGGATCCAATCTGTCAGTCCCCACCATTCGTGAATCATCATGAGGGCGGGGTGCTTGCCCGCCCCAGCGGGCAATGCTAGATATGCCTGTACAGTGTCCTCCCCGCTCCGGTATGTTACCATAGACCCTCCTGCATGCATTGTCTGCGGAAGAGTAGATACTAGTAGAAGTAAGCAGAAGAAAAGAAGCGTAACACGTTGACATGTCATGACTTGACCCTTTCAATTCTAGTGTAATCCACGCTTGAAGAGCGGTCTAAGTTGCTCTCCACTCCAAGGCCGTAGGTGAGGATCGAGATGCAGGAAGCGGGATATGGTGTGTTCATTCTTGCCATGAGAACACGGCGAGCAGGCAGAAGAGTTTCCGGCGTAAGCAACGCGCTGTGAGGGGCTGCACCTGCTCTCCTTGACATGGGATTTGTGCGGTGTAAGTGTTAACTTTGGCATAAAAGCGTACCCATGAGTTGGCAACGCCACAACAAAGAGCACACTTAGGTGCGATTCGTTGCGTTCGATCATTCTCCTAGCCGTGCGAGATCGACCCAACCTCTGGTAGGGGCGCCCAATCTAGATTTGCCCGTCCCGTCGTTTTTGTACGGGACGAGGTCTCGTTCCATCTGAAAATGGAACGGACGATTTCGATGCCTTCAGAAAACGCTTAAACGGTGCGAACGAAATCGCGTAGCCCATGGCCAGACCTTCTCGGGAACGCCCCCGTACGCTTTCGATCTCGCGAAGATTTTCCGCCTCTTGGATCCGCCTTGAGGCGGATTCTGAGAGGCGGACTTTGGTTACTTTTCCGCTCTTGGATCTCGCCCATGAGCGAGATCCTGGGAGGCGGACTTTCTCGGAAAGAAAGTAACACAACAATGGAAATTCCTCTGAGAGGTATTGTCGGGCGTACGCTTTTATTAGAAACCTGGCCGGTAAGAAGAAGTGTATTGAAAGGGGCTGGAGAATGCTACGTATGAGCTTCGGTGGAGGTGAGCCGTCGTGCTATCTCGCGAAGGGCATCTTTTGTGAGAAACTTCTGCACAAGGGGGAAGAGAATGTGGTTCTCCTTGTGGATGTGATTTACCATGATTTGCGCGATTCCCCGCGCCACATCAGCGACATCTTGAGCAGCTGCCTTGTCCTTGTGGTCTTTGTCCAGCCGGTGGAATGCCCGCTTCAGGCGCGTGAATTCCTTTTTCAAAATCCGGTGCTCTTCCCGCATCAGTCCTGTGGGCCCTTCCACGTACCGCTCCAGGACAGGGAACAGGGCTTCTTCCTCTTTCTTGTTGTGGACAGTGACTTCTCCGTGGATGAACTCCACGGACTTCAGGAGGCGCCGAAACATCTCGGGGGTATAGCCGTGTTCCGCGATGGCTTTGCTCGACGTGGTGAGGGCTGAAAGCTGCACAAGGGTGTCGTCGTGTTCCTGCATGAACTGCGCGATCGGATCGATCCGCCGGACATAGTTCGCAGGATGTCGGCGAGCGGCTGTCACACAGTTTCGACGAGGGTGTTATACTTCATCCCTTCGCCGTCGATGAATTCTCCCAGCGCGCGCGTCAAGGTTTCCGAGTCCTCATTCAGATTGTCGTCCAGTGCCTCGTAGTCTTCTTCGTTCTCGGAGACGAACATTTCTGTAAACTGGTTCTTCTTCACCTTCCCCTCGNNTTCTTCTTGCGGACATTCACGAAGTGCTCCTTCAACTTCTGTGTAAGTTTCAGGTACTCTGCGCGTTTTTCCGCCTTGATGTTGTAGGTGATGGTCAGTATCACTCGTGGCATTGCACATTGTCCTTTCATGGATACATCGTTAGTAGCCTGCGGCCCGGATCTCTCGTTCGGACATCCCGAAGTAGTGTCCGATCTCATNNTCAGAGTTTCCTTGATATTCTTTTGCAGCTCCGGTAAAGACGACGAGACGGCCTCCAAGTTCATCTTGAAGAGCGTAATCCGGTCGGGCAATACCGGCCGGACCCCGTAATGGGCTCCTCTTTTGTTCAGCGGAACCCCCTCATAGAGTCCGAGGAGAATACTTCCCCGTTCCACACCACGCCGTGGAGGGAGCCCGGCTGCTGGCCTGTCTTCCACCACGATATGGAGGTTCTCGATGCTTTTGCGAAATAGTTCCGGGAGAGTCGCAAGAGCCGACTCGATGACCAACCCGAATTCCTCTTCGCTGAGGGCAGCTGCCATTCCTGTACCCAACTCTTCAAATCCGGATACCGAGCATAAGTATGCCCAGCGCAAGGGCCGGAATCGACAGGAACGAGACAAATNNGGGTCACTTGAATTCCCACGCACATCAACACCAATGACCAGAGCGCCAGGATTGCATCCATGGCCACGAGGGTGACATATGCCGCGTAGTCAATAACTTGCGGTGGCGGATTCTGATCGAAAAGGAACTTGCCGAATACCGCAACTTCCACTGGAAACACCAGCACGACGGATATCGCAATAGGCACCATGCTATAAGCAAGGACTGCCATTGTTGTCCGCTGTGTCGACCTGCCCCCAAGCAATTGTGAAATGAGTCTCGTGGTCATGCTCGCAAGGACGACGAATGCAACGCCAAGAACTGGACCAAGGAGCACTCCAATTGCCAGGCAGGATCCAAGACCTCCCAGCCGTGCCCCCATGTTTCCGTACCAGAGTATCGCATACGTTGCGCCAACGCCGAACACAGCGCTGAGGAAGATCCAAAAATTCTTATACCGGGCTATGGCAATCCTATGCAGAGTCGATTTTGGAGATTCCAGCATTCCCCAAGACGTGCGAAACAGATCCAGGGTGTCAACCCTGGACTGAATGAATCCCTTGCACGAAGTGCAAACGACAAGAAAGTCATCGTTTGGTTCGCCGCACACAGGGCAGGTCAACATCAGGGTTTCAGTCCCGCGGATTGTGTAACGAAGCCATATCAACTGTCGCAAAATCAATCACTTAGGAGTATACGACATTTTCCAATCCGAAGCAATGTAATCTTGCGAGGGTTGTGCGGTTTTTCGGGAGGCCAATGAGGCGAAGTTGGCCGAAAAATGGCATAGAACGGTATTTGTGTTCGTGGCGCACTACTCGGAGTCATAGCGAACGAGAGAGAATATTTCCACGCCAGGTAATCGTTTGCGCGCATTCAAAAACGTCAGCTCAATCAGGAATGACAGTCCCACAACTACTCCACCAAGACCTTCCACAAGTTGTTGGGCGGCGACAATCGTGCCCCCCGTGGCAAGCAAGTCATCGTGAAGAAGCACCCGTGAGCCGCGAGCAACGGCATCGGTGTGGATTTCAATCGCGTCGGTTCCATATTCGAGCGTATATTCCTGCCGTGAGGTCGGTGCCGGAAGCTTTCCCGGTTTGCGGATTGGGACAAAGCCTGCGCCAATCCTGCATGCCAGGGCGGGACCGAGAATGAAACCCCGCGATTCGACGCCCGCAACGATATCGATGTTCTGGGCGCCATAGTGCGCCGCGAGAAGATCAACGCATTGGGCCAGGCATCGGGGATCCTTCAAGAGGGTGGTAATATCACGAAACATGATCCCTGGTTTCGGAAAGTTAGGCACGGTACGGATCGCTGAACGAAGATCGGAGGTCATGAGATCACCATTTGGGGGATGTTTTCTGGAGGAATGCTTCGATCCCCTCCTTGCAGTCCGCAGTCATGCGTGCAGCGGCATTGACGTTCGCCGCAAAATCGAGGGAATCCACGAGGTTTAGTCCGTGAAGCTTTGCAATCAACTCTTTACAGAATCCCATTGACGTTGCGCTGTTCAGAGTGATCAATTCATCGGCGAGAGCATCCGTGGCCGTCGCAAGAGTTGCGTCTGGCACACAGTTGGTAGCAAGGCCGATCGATCGCGCCTCGAGTGCAGAGAGGATATTCCCGCGGAGTGCAAGTTCCCGGGTGCGCGCCTCCCCCACCCTTTTGATCAAGAACGGTATCACAACGGCGGGGACAAATCCTCTATGGACCTCCGTGAGTCCGAACGTGGCCAATTCGTTTGCCGCGATGACGAAGTCACACACCGATGCCAGTCCACACCCTCCGGCAAGAGCTGGACCCTGAACCGCGGCAATGACAGGTTTTCGCAATTCGTACACTGTGCGAAGAAGAAAGGCAAACTTCGAAGAGTCAACACGATTTTGCTCAAGGTCTCGCTGCGAGATATCTCGTATTTGGGCAAGGTCCGCACCCGAAGAAAACGCACTCCCCTCGGCCCGGAGAAGCACGACCTTTACGGCCGCATCCCTAGCAGCCGCCTGGAATGCAGTCGTCAACTCCGCGATCATGACATCGTTCAACGCGTTCCGCTTTTGCGGACGGTTGAGTGTGATGATTGCCCTTCGCGATTTGTGTTCGGAACGAATGAGGCTAAGATCCATATGCGCAAAGTAATGAGAAACACCGGGAAAAACAAACATGACACTCCCGATCGACCAGCGGGGATCAATCGTGCGGGATGAAGAAAAGGCTCCCGGTGTTAAGCATAACACCAGGAGCCTTATCAACCATCATGCAGCGGACTCTCTCGCGAGAATTGCGCCGAAGAGTCCGGCACCACTATACGTCATAGTACAGTCCGAATTCATACGGATGCGGACGAAGAGCCATCGGTTTGACCTCTTTCTCCATCTTGTAGGAGATCCATGTGTCAATGACCTCTTCCGTGAACACGTCACCGCGAAGCAGGAAGTCGTGATCACGCTCGAGGTTCTTCAGTGCCTCATCCAGCGAACCGGGAGCTGACGGGACCTTCGCCAGTTCCTCGGGCGCGAGATCATAGATGTCCTTGTCGAGCGGTTCACCTGGATCGATCTTATTCAGAATGCCGTCGATCCCGGCGAGCATCAACGCGGAAAAGGCAAGATACGGGTTGCACGACGCATCGGGGCAGCGGAATTCGACGCGCTTTGCCTTCGGGCTTTGAGAATACATCGGGATTCTGATTGACGCACTGCGGTTGCGCTGTGAATACGCCAGGTTCACCGGTGCTTCAAACCCGGGGACGAGCCGCTTGTACGAATTCGTCGTGGGGTTGGTGATGGCGCACAATGCAGGAGCGTGCTTCAAGAGACCGCCAATGTAATACATCGCCATTTCGCTCAGGTTGGCATAACCGTTGCCGAAGAAGAGGGGTTTTCCGTTCTTCCAGAGGCTTTGGTGAACGTGCATACCGGAACCGTTGTCCGCAAAAATGGGCTTCGGCATAAATGTCACGGTTTTGCCATGCAGCCGCGCCGTGTTCTTCACGATATACTTGAAGAGAAGAAGATTGTCGGCACTCTGAAGAAGCGGCGTGAACCGCAGATCGATTTCCGACTGGCCTGCGGTGGCGACTTCGTGATGCTGTGCTTCGACATCGAGACCCGCCTCGATCAGATTCTGCGTCATCTCATTGCGGAGATCCTGCAGATGATCGGTCGGCGGAACGGGAAAGTATCCTTCCTTGTAGCGCGTCTTATAGCCGAGATTCGGCATTTCGTCGCGTCCCGAATTCCACTTGCCTTCGATTGAGTCGAGATAGTAATAGCTGCTGTGCTCGTTCGTGTCGAAACGGACATCGTCGAAAATGAAGAACTCCGCTTCAGGCCCGAAGTAGCAGACATCCGCAAGGCCGGTGGACTTGAGATATGCCTCTGCCTTTTGGGCAATGCTCCGCGGACACCGTGAATAGCGTTCCTTGGTGATGGGATCGACAATATCGCAGATCATGCTGACGGTCTTCACCTCGATGAACTTGTCGATGAGCGCCGTCGTAGCATCGGGCACGATCAACATGTCGCTTTCGTTGATGGCCTNNAACCCTTCTTTAAAGGAAGACTCTTCGAGCTGCGACACAGGAACCGAAAAATGCTGCCACTGGCCCGGGAAGTCCATAAACTTGAAATCAATCATCTTCACGCTTTGGTCTTTAATGAGCTTAAAGACACCGGCGGCATCAGACCCTGACGCTTTGTTGGCCATACGGTGATCCTTTTTGGTGTTGTTGGTGGATAGTGGTAGAAACACTCTGTGCTGATTCAGACAAGTTCGTGATAGCCTTTTTCACCATGCTCGACCAGGTCAAGACCGTCGGATTCATGCTGCAATTCGCTCCGGATGCCGACTGTCAGGTCAAGGACCTTCAACAGGACGTAGGTAACCGTTGCCGAGAATGCGATCGTGACGACAACCGCAAGACATTGGACGCCGAAAAGCGAGATGTTGCCGAACAGCAGTCCGTCATTTCCCGCAGGATTGACGGCCTTGGATGCCAGGACGCCGGTAATGAGTGCCCCAAAAATTCCGCCAACGCCGTGCACGGAAAACGCATCGAGCGTATCGTCCAGTTTCCACTTCATCCGTTGATTGAGAGTCCAGTAGCAGATTCCCGAGACCATCAACCCGATGGCTACNNAATCCGCAAGCCGGCGTAATGGCAACGAGTCCTGCCACGGCTCCGGTGATGGCGCCAACAGCGGTGGGCTTTCCCTTCAAGAATGTCTCAAGAAGCATCCAGCCGAGCATTCCCGAAGCCGCAGCAGTGTTTGTCGCAACAAACGCTACGGTAGCGGCCGTTCCCGACGCCACTGCACTGCCTGCATTNNCATCCCGCCTCCGAGAAGCGCAAGGGTTACATTGTGAGGCGGCGTCACCCGATGAGGAAAGCCGTAACGGGGACCAAGCATAAGCGTTGCAACCAGGGCAGACACACCTGCATTGATGTGGACGACCGTTCCTCCTGCGAAATCGAGTGCCCCAAGATTCTTAAGCCATCCGCTCGACCCCCAGACCCAGTGAGCGACACAGTCATAGGATATGGTCGACCAGAGCAAGATGAAGATGATATACACTTTAAAGCGCATGCGTTCGACGATGGCGCCGGAGATAAGTGCGGGGGTGATGATGGCGAACATNNAAGTGCTGTTTTCGGAGAAGGCAAGACTGTAGCCGAACAGCACCCATTGCACGGCAACAATCGCCATTGCGGCAAAACTCATCATCATGGTATTGACAACGTTCTTGCTTCGTACCATTCCGCCGTAAAAGAAAGCAAGTCCTGGGGTCATAAAAAGCACGAGCGCGGCACAGATCAACATGAATCCGGTATCACCACTGTTAATTGCGTTCATTTTATTACCGCCTCGATCTTCATGCGGAGAGATTCCTTTGATGTGGAGAGAACAACGTTGGTCCGTGTGCTAATCACCCCGCTCCATGCCTGGATTTTCGCAAGGAGTTTTTCCAGTGAGGCCGTATTATGCGTGCGAATCTTCAGCAAATGGCTCCCCTCCCCTGTGATGGCGTGACACTCCAGGATCTCGTCGACGGTGGCTGCATGGTCCAGGAATTGGGGAAAATGCCGGGAGGAATCAACCGTGACAAAGATAAAAGCCGTGATATCACGACCTACTTTTTTCGGGTTTACGGTTGCATGGTACCCGCTGATCACCCCGTTGTCTTCGAGCTTGCGGAGCCGATCACTGACAGAAGGAAGTGAAAGGCCTACTGCTTCCGCGAGATCGTTTCGCCGGGTTCGGCCCTTGCGCTGGAGAATATCCAGGATCGTCACATCGATGTCGTCGAGCATAGGGAGGATATTGGTTAGGGCGCCGAAGGCGCCATTATTGATCGGCGCCGATGCGCCAATATGAATCGGCGCCGGTGGCGCCTTAGTTAATGAGGAATATGCTATGTCTTAGCTACAAAACTAAGGAAGCCAAANNCAAACGACAAAGTCAAGAAGTGGAAAGGAAAATCATGTATTTCCTCGGAGACAAACTGCGCCTGCCCGAGCGGCAGAGGTGGTATGACGGAATGACAGGCGGCACGAGTTCATCGCGATCTGACCTGAGGAGCGGTCGTCCAGACGAGAAATGCGCAGAGGAGCATTGCCAGGGCATTGAACACCACTGCTGAGGGTTCGCCTATCCTGTGAGCGAGGTAGCCGGTCCAAAGCGATCCTACCGGCATCATCCCAAAAAAAATTAAGCTGTACACTCCCATAACTCGTCCGCGCAAAAAGTCCGGAGTGATCGTCTGGATAAGGGCATTGGCTAGATTGAGGACAAGAATCATTGACATTCCTACCCCCATTAAAAGAAGCAAGGCAAGAGGAATCGCGCGCACGAAGGAAAATGCAATGAAGAGTATGGGGAAAATAAATGCGGCCAGACAAAGTGTCAGCCCCCGGGAAAACGATTTTCCAAGGGAGGCAATGTACAGAGCGCCAATGACCGAGCCAATTCCTCGTGCAGAGAAGAGCAGACCATTCACTGTTGCGTCGCCGTGCAGGATGTTGACCGTCCAGGCAGGGACNNGATCGCGAACAGACTGGTGGACGCCACAAGAAGCATCAATGTCAGCACTACGCGCTCATGGGCAACATAGCGCAATCCTTCCGAAAGTTTCTGAAAGGTCGATCCCGCCGTGTTCCTGCGCGGTTGAGGATGGAGCTTCATGAGGCTCAGGGCAACGACAACCGCAATGAAAGACAGGGCATTGATGACGAAGCACCAACCGGGTCCAAGCAGTGCATAGGTCAACCCTGCGCAGGCTGGACCGCTGGCGGCGGCAAGATTAAACATTGTGGCATTCATCGCAATGGCATTGGTGAGGTGTTCGCGCGGAACCAACTCCGGAACGAACGCGAGACGTGCGGGCGCATCGAACGCATTTGCGACGCCCAGAAGAAATGCAAGTCCAAGAATGTGCCACGGCTGGACAAGATGGGTAAACGTGATCGCGGCAAGGACGAACGCAAGAACCATCATCGAGCTTTGCGTNNTGCGTAATAATGAGGAGTGTCCGCCGCTGAAGTCGATCTGCCACCACACCACCATAGAGCATGAGGAGCCAGCTCGGAAGGCCGGAGGCAAAGCCCACGTAGCCGAGAACAATTGCGGAGTGGGTAAGTTCAAAGATGAGGAAAGACTGTGCAGTGATCTGCATCCACGTTCCGAGGAGCGAGACTAATTGTCCCAGGAACCAGAGGCGATAGTTCGGAGATCGGAAGGCGACAAATGTTTCGCGCCAGCGGGGTCGCAGCCCCGTGGCAAACGCATCCCTTACCGTTGACGGCTCTGTCATGGGTGGCGCTACCGCTCTTCCAGTGCATAGATCGAGCCATCCGTGCTGCCGAAGAACACGAACCCTCCATCCACGGCAGGTGACGAGAGAATTGAACCCAGGTCGAGGAACATCTCATACATGCGTTTGAGGCTGTGCCCCGATCGCTCGACGATATCCTTGCGGACCCGGTCGGTGGAATCCATAACAGTCGCATACCGGATTTTGCTTTCCTGGGTCTGGAACACCCACGCCGTGTCACCCGTTTCGGCGTGAAGGGCGTAGAGTTTTCCGTTCATGCATCCTGCATAGATGATGTTGTTGGCCACCGCGCACGAAGAGAAAAAGTTCAAATTGGCGCGGAATACCCATTTTACCTCTCCTGTCATCGCATCCATGGCGTAAATTCGATGCGCATCCGAGGTGCCGAAGTAAACCGTGCCGTTGGCGAAGGCAGGAGTCGATATGACCCATCCGAAGGGCACCTTGAAATTCCATTTCCCCTGTCCCGAAGATTCATCGAGGGCGTAGATGTTGTAGTCCCCACTGCCGAAGAACACCATTCCGTTTGCAACGCACGCCGATCCCTGAATCTCTCCTTTGGGATAATACGTGTCCCCCACCGTTTTGAATCTCCAGAGGAACGACCCATTNNCGTAGTCTCCAACAAAAACGGTATCCCCCGAAACAGCCGGAGACGCGTGGACGATCGCCTGAGTTTCGAACTTCCACCGCAGCGTACCGGAATGCAAATCAACAGCGTACACATAGCCATCGCCACTGCCGAAGATCACGGTATTCGCTGCGATGACGGGAGAGGATCGGAAATAATCCCACACATCATATTGCTTCTCCACACCGAAGGTCGCCCTCCAAAGGAATGTCCCCTTCGCCGCATCCACCGCGTAGCACGCTCCTTCACCTCCCACGACGACGACGATCCCATCTGCTATTGCAGGCGTGGAGAGAATTTGTCCGGCAGTCCGCACTTTCCAGATTTGTTTTCCGCTTTCTTTGTCGAATGCATAGAGGTATCCATCACAGCTGCCAACGTACACATGTCCTGCATAGACGACAGGTGATGACAGGACCGGGCCATCGGTCTGGTATTGCCAGGCAATCCGTGGAGCATTATGAATACCCCGGCTGGAGTACACTCCCGTATGAGAAGAGTCATGCTGAAATGTCTGGCACACCAACGTGGGGCTGCAGTATGAAGAGATCAGTAAGAGCACTGCGAACAGATATCCGGAAGTTTTCATGGGAGATACAAGGGTTGCGAGGACGAGGGTGCCTCTTCATGGAGAGGCGTAGAAAGAAGATACAGTTCCGAAGCTCNNATTCATTACGGTCCTTCACGGCCAATCACCAAAGAAACCGGCTTATCGAGAGCTGTGGCTTGTTGCAGGACAGTTCGTCCGAAGTAGAGAATCCAAAAGATAATGCCGGTGAGCTTGAACATATCCTCGACGAACGTTTCAATATCAGAGAACTCAAGGAACTGGTCGGCGGCAACAGAGACGCTGAACAACAGGAATGCGATGATGAGCACGATGTATTCGGTTGCCAGGATCTTCTTCCGATGATAATAGAGAAACCAAAGGGTGAGGATGATGTACGCGACATAGGTCCCGGATTCTTCAACGTGGAGAAATCTGGGGAACAGCGATTCGTGAAACATGTACTGGTCGTCAAAACAGAGGAGTGTTGTGAGAAGGCCGGCGCTGAGGAAGAATCCTCTCCACGCCCGGTTATGCCCAGGAAGGGAAACCAACGAAGCACCGAGGAAGCAAAGAGCTGCGCCTGAAGCCCAGAGCATGACGCCGAATTGCGACACAGCTCCCGCGAGGACACGTGTTCCGACGACGGCGGCCCTATCTCGGGTCAAATCGGAAAAGTCGATTCCGGCCACTCTGCCCGCGGTCATGCTCCCTCCCACCAGGAGAGCGCAACAGAACAGGGCGGCCAACAAAGGGGTGCGTACTCCCACGAGCTGCCGTCCCAAGGAATGCCATTCCCCAAGAAGGACTTCAATTGATGCCGAGTGTTCGCTGTGTCTCACGGTTTCAGCCATGGTTCGCTCCTTTCGGAAAACACCATCCTTTTCCCTAGTTACATAACATTCTCGATGGTGTTAAGTTTCAGGAAGAGAACTTCGTCCGGGCAAGCGTTGAATGTGAGGAGGATCACGGCATATTTGGTATATTCTACGGATTTTCAGACGATTAGGGTCCACAATCTTACTCTCACTGCTGTCTCTTATCGTGTGATTTGAAGGGGCGGGGGAGAAGAAGAACTTCATTCACTCAGGATGTTTCTTACGGAAGGAAATTGTTCGACCATGGTAATGTCATGGCACAAGATCATTTTGAAGGAGAGTTCTCTTGAGGAGGTCCGACTTCCCGCGCGTTTTCTTGGAGTGACCTTGAACAAACCGCCGGATTCTTCTGCCGCCTCACTTTGGCTTCAGGAAAAGGGAGTCCCCAAGGGTGAATCGTGGTATTTCCTGGAAAGTGAGAATCCTGCGTTTCAGCAGATTGTCAAAGAATTCAAAGCGGAGAAGTGTTCTCCTCCTGATGCCGCTCTCCTCTCTCCAGTTGCCCAAAAGTCGGACCACCGCCGCTGAGATTTATTCCCCGATGTCTTTGCCTTCCTCTCACTGCTCAAACCTACCTGCAACTTGCACGGTGCATTGCACTCGACACTCTCGTAGAACTGTCAACTGCGCCAACTCTACCTGCTTAATGCTACCTGCTACCTGCACGTAGCAACATATTCGACAGCTACCTGCACGACGCAATAGACTCGAGTGTCGCACGACTGTCGCACGACTGTCGCACGACTGTCACCCACGCAAAAACAATGCCAGCCACGAGTCCCATTCTGGAAACCAATGATTGCGGGATTTCCACGTCTCGCGTTTTGTGCGGATTGATGTCAAAAAGGAGAGTACCGGCGGAACTTGCAAGAGGAACGCAGATCAGGATTGCCGCGGTCTTCTGGGCAAGGGAGTCATGCGCACGCGATCCGATTCCACGACGGAGAAATGTCCCACCCAGTCATTGCGGGATGACAAGGCAGAGCAGGCAAGGGCAGCCGCTTCGTTGGGGGCATGCATGGCAGTCCTGAACAGAATGACCCCCGGCAGATCACGTTCCACAGATCGAAAAGCAAGGTTTCCGAAGTCCTTGTCAAATGTCATGAGCACCCGGCCCTGGATCTGCGCATAGTTCATCACGTCGTTGTCCGTCGCGCCGGGGAATTGCTCACGCACCCACACCACATCGTGGCCTGCGGCACGCAATGCCTCAACGACAACACGGGGAAGATTCTCATCTGCAAGGATATCCATGCGCTACGACGGATTGGAGAGGGATCCGCAACCCCAAAGTGGAAAGCACTATGACGCCAGGGGAAATACTCGTTCTGTTTTCACTACTTCCGCAGCATAGATTAGGCACGCGCGGATGTCTTCAACCTGCAATCCCTGGTAATTATCCAGAATTTGCTGTTCAGTCCATCCGTGACCTAGCAACTCCACGATGAAATCCACTGCGAGGCGTGTACCCCGAACGATCGGCTTCCCAGCCAACACCGCGGAATCAACGACTATTCGTTCTTGCAGGTTCATGGTACGCACTCCTGTTTGCTCCCATGATAAGAAAACCCACGGACAAAAGAAACTTGAGCAGCGCGTGCTTCAAGTGTGTCTTCCCGCAACGTCTCAACCATAGCCTGCCGCAACTTATTGAATCGCATTAATGTGCTGCTGTCGCGCAAGGAAGAATGTGTCCATTGATGAGAACCACTATTCATTCTCAGAGAATCGCCAAGCATTGGGAATCGGTAGCAGGCACCGAGCAGAAGGGAAAACATATGAGGCGTCTCAATCATCGTGTGGGATGGCGCATGCGGTTGATGCACGAGACTGGGTTTGGAAATTGTTTTAGACTCACCCACCGGACGTTTAGCTTTGCCCCTCCCTTCGAAAAAGGGAGGGGCGGAAATTGTTTCAATTTTCTCACCTCGGAAGGTCTCGCCCGCAATCCCACTCAACTTGTTCTCCCCTTTTGGGAGGGGAGAAGACAAGAGGGGTCTCTATGACTGTGTGGGATGGCGCATTGGCACAACGACCGCGCCAGCCCACGACTTTAGTCGTGGGATAACCACGAAGGCAAACGAACACCAGAAACCGTTTTAACGGTTTCCCCCAAAGTTGGGAAACCGCTGAAGCGGTTGCGGGGAAATGTTCGACATTTATTGCCACCCACGACTGAAGTCGTGGGCTGGTCGGAGGCATTGTCAATTGT
>PMNP01000125.1 GCA_003161755.1 Ignavibacteriota bacterium
AAATTGCCGACAAACGTGTGGAATCTGTGCTCTATCGGGTGACGCAGGAATCGCTCACCAACGTGGCTCGGCACGCAAGTGCGACACTGGTCGCGGTCCGCCTTGGGTTGCACGAGGGGCTACTTCGACTGGAGATCGAGGATAACGGACGAGGGTTCATCCTTCCTCAAGTATCCGCACCATTCAGCCCGGGTCTCGGCATTCTAGGTATGAAAGAACGGGTCACGGATTTGGGAGGATCGTTTGTATTGTCGTCTCAGGAAGGAAAAGGGACACACATTACAGTAGAGATCCCGCAGAGTCAAATCTTATGAAGAAAATCTCGGTACTGGTGGCGGACGATCATACGATNNCCCCTTGAAAAGGATTTTACGGTTGTTGGGGAAGCGGCGGATGGAAGGGTCGCTGTTGAACTGGCGCTCTCGATGGAGCCTGATATTGTGCTGATGGATATCAGCATGCCCGAGCTTAACGGACTTGAAGCGACGCGCCAACTGCGGAAGCAGGCTCCACACATCAAAATACTCATTCTTACTGCACATGACAACGAAGAGTATGTGGTCCAGGTCGTCCATTCCGGTGCACACGGCTATATGTTGAAAAACAGCCCCGCAGAGGATCTCTTTGCTGCTATTCGATCCGTGTATGATGGACATGCGTTCTTCAGCCCCTCAGTGTCAAAGATCCTGCTTGATGAATACCTAAAAACAACCCAGATTGCGCCATTTCCTCGGTCGGCAGTGGAATCCGGTTCGCGCCTGACTCCTCGAGAAAGAGAAATTGTTCAGTTGGTCGCAGAGGGAACTACACATCAGAAAATAGCAGAAATACTGCATATTTCGGTCCGCACAGTCGACACCCACTGCAATAACATCATGAAAAAGCTTGATATCCATGACCGTTCAGGTCTAGTCACCTACGCGATCATAAACGGTATCGTTATCCTTCCGAAGTAACTCCCCCGTGTGGTCTTTTCTCATATAAATGCCATGTTGTGTCCTGTGTCACCTTTGTTCTTACGTTACTCCTATGGTGAAGAATACGCAGGAGAACGTATTGAGAACAGTTGGCTAAAAAGTGACATTGGACTGTCTGATTTTCGACAGTTGTAACTCCCTGCACATCTGATGTCGTTGCCATGACACTTGCCGAGGAGCGGTCACCTGCATCCCAAACGCCAGATGATCGCCACTCCACAGCACAGCTTACGGTACTCCTGGTGGATGATTCACCGGAAAACCTCTCACTGCTTGAAGACGTTCTCTCGGAGAACGGCTATGCATCAGTTCTGACGAGGAACGGGATTGAAGCGCTTCAGCAGTTGAAGAGGGGGCCTGTTCACATCATCGTGGCCGATGCCATGATGCCGAAGATGGATGGGTTTCAGTTGTGCAAGGAGATCAGAGCCACTCCCATGTGGTCGAAACTTCCCTTTATCATTTACACCGGCAACTATGTGGATGGAGCCGATCAGGAGTTTGCCCGCAGTATCGGGGTCGATCGTTATGTGGTGAAATATGCCGGCCTTGGGACGCTTATCCAGGCGGTCAACGATCTTGCGCAAGCCCACTANNCTATGGGTTCACCAAGCCTCCGGATTTGACTCTTGAGCGTATCGATGACCAGGTGTTTCTGGAAAAGCATCATGCCATCATTATCAAGAAGCTGGAAGAGAAGATGGCAGAGCTGGAAATGTATGCCGACACGCTCATCAACAAGAATAGAGAAATCCAGTCTTCTGAGAACCGGTACAGGAGCCTTTTTGATAATGCCAGCATCGCCATCTATGTAATCGAGCGATCGACCGGAAGGGTTATTGACGCAAATAAGCGGGGGCAGTCGCTTCTCGGACTCACCCACGAGGAAGTTGTGGCGATGCCAAGTCTTCCGCTTGTGGGCAATCCCGATGTCTGTGCCAGGATGCTCGACGCCTCCAGCTTTACCTCAGGGGAGGCCGTCATCCGGCGTAAGAACGGTGATTCGCTCGATGTTGATGTCGGCGTCGGCCCGCTGACATCCCGCGAGGAGAATCGCGTACTCTTGTATGTCCGCGACATTTCGGAAGAGAAGAAAATGCGCGAGCAGCTTATGCAGGCCGAAAAGATGTCTCTCATGGGACGGCTCGCCGCAGGAATTGCCCATGAGATTCGGAATCCACTTTCTGCAGTGACGCTGAATCTGCAATTTCTCCTGCAGCGTCCCGGGTTTGACGACACGGTAAAAAGCATTATCAGCGATGCGTTGGAGGGTGCGCATCGGGTGGAAACAGTGATGGAGAATACACTGAGTCTCGCGAGAATCACCCCTCCCGTGCTGAACCCCGAACAAATCAACAATCTCGTCGAACAGGTGCTCGGCTTCCTGCGAATCTCGGTTCAACAAAAGAAAGTGCGCATCGAAACAGTTTTCGGAGAAGACCTCCCGCAGATCGCGGTTGATGCCAAACAAATCCAGCAAGTCATGTTAAATGTCCTGCAAAATGCCATCGATGCCTCAGCAGAAGAGGGGATGATCAATGTCGTCACAGGATATATCGAGGAACCGTCTCCGAGTCAGGCTATAAGCAGCCCTTGCGTTATCATGGCTGTGCGAGACCAGGGCACGGGAATGAGTGACGACCAGTACCGGCATCTTTTTGAGCACTTCCGAACCTCGAAGTCCAAAGGCACAGGACTGGGACTGGCGATGTCGAAGCAAATCATGCTGCGACACAATGCCGAAATTGCGGTCGAACCTGCACCGGGAGCAGGCACGATTGTGCGCCTCATGTTCCCGGTCCATCGATAACATAACATACCGAAAGAAGGACGTATTGGCATGGCGAAAGCTCGCATCCTTGTAGGCGATGATGAAGTGATTCTCACCAACACGCTTAAGAAGATCCTCGGCGAACTGGGTTATGCCGTAACAGTGTGCAATCGTGGTGAAGATCTTCTTCAGCAACTTGGAGAAGTGAAACCGGACATCGTTCTCCTGGACATTTATCTTGGAGAGGTCAACGGGATTCAACTCCTGAACCGCTTGCGCAGCGAGGGCGTGGATACGCCGGTGATCATGATGANNTGCGATGAAGGAAGGGGCTGCCGATTTTGTGGTCAAGCCGTTCGACCTGAACCACCTGGGTGTCCTTATCGAAAAAAACCTGAATTATGCGTCTCTGCAGACAAAAGTGAAGTTGCTTGAGGAGGAACTCGAGGAAGAGAGACCACCGAGCGGCATTATTGGGAAAAGCCAGGCCCTGCGCTGGGTCATGGAAACCGCGGAGAAACTTGCTCATGGCGACAACACCACAGTATTGATTGAAGGCGAAAGTGGAACGGGGAAGGAACTTGTTGCGCGTTACATTCATCAGAAAAGCGCACGCTGTGAGAAAACGTTTGTCTGCATCAATTGCGGGGCCATACCCAAGGAGCTCGCTGAGAGCGAATTCTTCGGCTATGAGAAGGGAGCTTTTACAGGGGCAACCGAGAGGATGAAGCAGGGAAAATTCGAGCTTTCCCATGGCGGCACAATCTTGCTGGATGAGATCCGAGAACTCTCGCTGGATATGCAGGTGAAGCTGTTGCGTGTCCTGGAGGAACGGCGATTCTACCGGTTGGGAGGTACCAAGGAGATTTCCGTCGACGTGAGGGTTATCGCGGCATCGAACCGGGATTTGATCAAGGAGGTTGAGGCGGGAAGATTCAGAGAGGATCTGTTCTACCGTCTCAACGTTGCATCCATTCGCATCCCGCCCCTCCGCCAACGGCCTGAAGATATTGCAGAACTTACGCAGGTGTTCCTGCAGGAATTCAGCCGGCGGTTTGTGCGTGCGACCCCAAAGGTTTCCCCTGAAGTGATGACGCTCCTGGAGTGTCTCCCCTGGAAGGGAAATGTCCGCGAACTTCGCAATGCCATTGAACGGGTTGTGCTCCTGAATAATGTTCCCATGCTCATGCCTGACCATTTTTCCTTCCTCCGCCCAGCCGATGCTCCGGCAATTGGTCCAGATCAGTTTGGGGGAAGAAAATTCATCCTGGAAATCCCTCCCAAGGGGATTGTCCTGAATGAAGTGCTCCGCGAACTTATCCTTAAAACTCTCGACATCGTTGCTGGAAATCAGGTTCAGGCCGCCAAGGTTCTTGGACTGACAAGATCCAAATTGCGGTATCGTATGGAACAGCTTGGCATCCAGCCAGAACAACGAACCTATCGCACGACAGCGCAGATGTAACAATTGCTGCCCGGCGTATGGGAGCGGCAGTTGACGATCCGCAGATAGGAATGCTGTCTGCGCTGTTTTGGGTGCATTCCTTCGGTGGTAAGTGTGTAGTAATGCCCGTCCCCCTCAGAGGAAACGGATGCTTTCAGGAATTACAATGAACAAATGGGCGCCGGCATGAGCGCCTCCGGGACTATCATGGAATCCCGCAGCGCGTTGGTCGTCGTTGGCGAAACGATCATCGCCGATGACCTTGCTCGACAACTTTGCGCAGCCGGATGTGAAGTGAGTGATATTGTCGGATCAGGCCGGGAGGCTGTCGACGCCGTCTCCAGGAAGAGTCCCTCCTTTGTTGTGATGGACATCGCCTTGCGGGAAAAATCGGACGGGGTGGAAACCGCCCTGAGATTGTGGAAGCAGAAGGATCTCCCTGTATTGTCTGTCGCTGTTCGTCCTGGGAGAACGGCGCTTGATCAAATCAGCATTTTGCCTGATGGCTTGCTGTTGGCCATGCCGTTTACTGACCGTGAACTTGGCTTGGCTGTAGATCTGTTATTCGCGCGGCATGAATTGTGGCATGCCAAACACTCTCTTGACGGATTGTGTAGTACCATGGAAGATGTAGTGATGGTATTTGACGGGGAAGGGCGCTATGTGAGTGTTGCAAGGACGAATCCGACCCTTCTTGACCGTCCGGCTGACAAACTTGAAGGCTACCTCCTTTCCGAGGTGTTTCCAAAGGAACAGGCGGAGTTCTTCCTTGAGAAGATCAGGGAGTCTCTGGCAAGACAATGTAGGATCCCCTTTACATACGCTTTGGAAATAAACGGAGAACCCCGCTGGTTTGATGCGGCGGTATCGCCGTTGGGCGACGATTACGTGATATGCATCGCCCGTGACACTACCAGGACGCGTGCCATTGAACGTACGCTTTCTGAAACTCGTGAGATGTACACAGGCATTTTCGAACACACCACAATGGGGATTGCCCAACGCTCTTTCGATGGGCGCTTTACCAGTGCCAATCCTGCTCTCTGTCGGATGTATGGATTCTCCGAAACGGATGAGCTCCTGGCGGAACTCAGCAAAAAAAAGGGGCATCGTTACAAGGATCCCCGGCAGCGGGCGCGAGTGACCCGAATGATAAGGGATCAGAAGGGACCCTTCGAGGTCGAGTCACAGGTTGTGAAAAACGATGGCACATTGTTCTGGATCAGTGAGAGCATAAGCACGGTCCGGAATGCACAGGGGAAAACGATGTATTGCGTCGAAACGATCCAGGATATTACATCGCGCAAGCAGGCGGAACGTGAACTGCGGCTACTGGCAAATACCATCGCGTGCGCGAGAGATTGTTTCATGCTGACCGATCTGGACGCCCGAATTCTGTTCGTCAATGACGCGTTTACGGCAGCGTTTGGATTTAGTGCCGAGGAGGTCGTTGGCAAGCGTCCGGATTTCCTTGGAGGTGTCAAGATGCTCTCCAACACTCTGCGCGACGCATTTCTCCCGTCGTCAGGTTCGTGGAATGGGGAGATTGAATGTCGGCGTGCGGATGGGACTGAGTTTCCTGCGGAGTTGTGGACCTCGATGGTGATGCATGATCATGGGGATCCCGTTGCCTATGTCACGGTCACAAGAGATATCTCCGAGCGACGGCGCGACGAAGACGCGATTCAGAGAAGTGAAACCAGGCTGCGGCGGATTACCGATACCATGCTGGATATGATTGTGCAAATTGATGTGAATGGTGTGTGTGAGTACGCAAGTCCGTCCGTCAGTAAAATACTGGGCTACCCGTCGGAAGGGGTGGTGGACAGAAACTTGCTTGCCTATGTGAATCCCAACGACCGGAGAAGAGTGGTTGAGATGTTAAGAGGACTTTTCCATGCCTGTTCACCGGGAGTTAACGAATTCCGCCTGCGTAGTGCAACGGGACAATGGGTATGGGTTGAATCAAGTGTCAATCCTCTGAGTGAAGGTGGCGCATCGCCGACGGGATTTGTCATTGGCAGCATCGATGTTACCCATCGTAAAAAGACAGAGGAGAATCTCAGGCTTAATGAAGCCCGGCTTGAAACCCTGGTGGCGTTGACACAGATGACCGGTGCATCGAGTGACAAGATCATCGACTTCTCTCTTGAAGAAGGAGTCCGCCTGACGCGANNTGGCGTTCCTCAATGACGAGGGCACTTCGATTACCCAGGTTGTCTGGTCAAGCCTCGTCAAAAAGGAATGTCCGCTCCTGTATGAAGATCCCTGCGCTACGATGCCGCTCCTGAAGGTATTGATGGAAACTGCCAGCCGATGCAGACCTCTCATCGTCAATGATCAGAGTCAACCGGCGATAGACCGTCTTGATGCACACAAGGTTCACTTGCTGCTCAAACGCTATATGATTGTGCCGGTTCTCGATAGCACCCGCGTCATCGCTTTGGTCGGCGTTGCCAACAAAGATGAAGATTATGATGTCTCCGATGCGCGACAGTTGACACTCCTGATCGAAGGGATGTGGCTGTTGCTGCAACGGCAACGATCCCGTGAAAAACTCCAGCNNAAGCAATCGCTTGAGGAAAAAGAAGTCCTCCTGAAGGAAGTGCATCATCGTGTTAAGAACAACCTTCAGATTATTTCCAGCTTGTTGAACCTGCAGGTTGGACAGATGCCCGATGGGCCCACGGCAGAAGTGCTCAAAGAGAGCCAAAACAGGATCCGGTCGATGGCGCTCATCCATGAACGGTTGTACCGTTCCAGCGACCTGTCCCGAGTGGATTTCGGTCACTATTTGAGAAACCTCGCTTCGTTTCTGGGTCGCATGTATGAGAGTTCCGGCAGATCGATACGATTAAAGGTCGACGTCCAGAATATCCTGTTGGGAGTCGATCGGGCGATACCGTGCGGCTTGATTGTCAACGAGCTTATCACGAACGCCCTGCGACACGCTTTCGTGGGGAGGCAGGAAGGTATGATCACTGTCGAAATGACAAGGGAACAAAAGACCTGCCGGATAGCCGTGTGCGACAATGGTGTTGGGCTTCCCGAAGGACTGGTTGTGCACAAGGCATCCACCCTCGGGCTTCAACTTGTGGTGACCCTGGTGGAACAGATCGATGCGGTACTTACTGTTCGTGCAATGGAAGGGACGGAATTTACAGTAGTCTTCGAAGCTCAGTAGTGTAGAGCCCGTTATTCAATTTCACCCGTGAACGGCCATGCGCTCTCAAGAGATCCTCCTGGTCGAAGACGAAAGTATTATCGCTCGTGATCTCCAAAGCAGGGTGGAAAGGCTTGGATACTCTGTGTGTGGGATTGCCTCAACGGCAAATGAGGCGATTGCGAAGGCGAAGGAACTGAACCCCATGCTGGTGCTTATGGACATAGGACTGAAAGGTCCCTTGGATGGCGTCGCTGCGGCTGCTGAAATCCTCAGGCAAACTGACACGCGCATCGTCTTTCTTTCGGCTTACAGTGATGGACAAACATTGGAACGCGCAAAGTTATTGAATCCCGCGGGGTATCTTGGAAAACCACTGGAAGAACGGGAGCTTTCCTCCACCCTCGAGGAAATTATTGGTGCACGCAGAAACAATGAGAATAACTGGGAACCCAGGGAGTCTCAAGATGTATCAGGAGATCACACTACATGATGACATCGATACTTGTCGTTGAAGACGAAAATATCGTCGCGAAGGACATTGTCAACAGGCTTCGTAATCTGGGCTACAATGTGTGCGGGACGGTAGCCACGGGAGAGGACGCAATACAGATTACCGAGAGGGAGCATCCTGATCTGGTCCTTATGGATGTCATGCTCAAAGGACAGATGGATGGCATCGAGGCGGCAGGGGTTATTACGGGACAGTTCGATACCCCCGTTATCTACCTTACCGCGTATGCCGATGAAAAGACTCTTCAACGAGCCAAGCGTACTGAAGCCTTCGGATACCTCTTGAAGCCGTTTGAAGAGCGCGAACTCCATATTACGATCGAAATGGCGCTGTTCAAACACCAGATGGAACGCCGCCTGAGAGAGAGTGAGGAGTGGTTGTCGGCCGTTCTGCGAAGCATCGGCGACGCGGNNGACACCCATGGAATCATCAAGCTCATGAATATTGTCGCCGAAAGTCTCACAGGCTGGACGCAACAGGAGGGCGTCGGACGGCCCCTTTCAGAAGTGTTTTCCATTATTGATGAGAAGACAAGGGAGCCGATCCCAAACCCGGTTGATCGTGCCTTGCGGACGGACGTTCCTCGCCCTCTCATTGTCCGTCCAATACTGGTTGCGCGCGAGGGGCGGGAAATCCCGATCGATGAAGGGGCAGCACCCATTCGCAATGCTTCCGGCGAAATTACGGGTGTCGTTCTCGTGTTTCACGATGTCACCGAAAGGCGTAAATCAGACGAAGCACTGCGGCAAAGCCAGTCTCAACTGGCGGGAATTGTCGNNATCAGCCATGGATGGCATCGTAACCGTGGGAACCGATCAACGAATCATCGTCTTCAACGGTGCCGCGGAGAAGATGTTCGGTTGTTCGGCAAAAGAGGCGCTTGGACAATCTTTTGATCGCTTTGTTCCCCATCGTTATCGAGATGTCCATCGCGAACACATGAAGGGCTTCAGTGAATCAAATATCACACGCCGGTCCATGGGTCATCTCGGTACAATCAGCGGAATACGGACAAATGGCGAAGAGTTCCCGATCGAAGCCTCCATCTCCCAAAGTGAAGTGGGTGGCAAAAAGTTTTTCACCGTGATCCTCAGAGATGTGACCGAACGAAACCGGATGGAGGATCAACTCCGACAGGCCCAAAAGATGGAAAGCATCGGCACCCTGGCAAGCGGGATAGCGCACGATTTCAACAATGTCCTGAATAACGTACTTGGATTTGCCATGCAGCTGAAGAAGTATATCCACGATGAGACAAAGACCCGGAAGTACGTAGACACCATTGAGCGCTCCGCTCAGCGGGGGGCGGAGTTGGCGTCGCAATTGCTTTCCTTTGCCCGAACGACGCGGCATCATGCTCTCCCGACGGAACTCAAGGCAGTGATTGCAGAAGTTGTCACTTCTTGCAGGGAAACATTTGCCCCGGCCATCGCCATTGAAGCGGAGGTGGATCCTGATCTTCTGCAAATTATGGGAGATCGAAGCGAGCTCTACCAGGTGGTGTTAAACCTGTGCGTGAATGCTCGCGATGCAGTGACGGCAAAAGGACCGGACGAAGGGGCTGTGACCATTAGGGCCAGAAATGTCGTTATCGGCAAAGATGTCGGAGCCCAACTCTTTGCAGCACAAGGGAAACAGTACGTCGAACTCTCGATCACCGACACGGGGGTTGGCATTCCGGAGGATATTCGCACGAAAATATTTGACCCATTTTTCACCACAAAAGAACGGGGACGAGGGACAGGACTTGGCCTCTCGATCGTTTACAATATTGTGCGCAGCCACCATGGAACAATTACCCTCGAGAGTGAGATGGGCAAGGGCACGGTCTTTCACTTGTATTTCCCGGTCATGCAGCACCAAATTGAAGAGTCCGGACCCAGCCATCGCATCCTCCTGGTCGATGATGAACCAGCCATGCAGGAACTTGGCAAGGAACTGCTCACCGATGAAGGCTATGACGTTCTGGTCGCAACAAACGGCATCGAAGCAATTGAACTCTATCGCAAACGATACACGGAAATTGATCTCGTTGTGCTGGATCTTGTAATGCCAGGGATGGATGGCGGTCAGGTCTATGTGCAAATGAAGAGCATTAATCCCGCAGTCAAAGCGTTTTTCTGCACAGGGTATATCTCCGACCAGGTGATTGCGAGTTTGCTGGAAGAGGAAAAGCTTCGCGCAATATCAAAACCGTTCAGACCGGACCAATTTCTCGCGGCGGTCCGTGAACTCCTTGGCAGCTGATTGATAACCACATGGTGAATATTAGCCAAGCAGTTCGAAATGCGGGCGCTAACATCAACGATTTTACGATGCCTATTATATTTATCACTATGGCACATGAATTGCTTCACATGATGCTGAGAGGAGAATCGCCATGCTGCCAAATAGGCGACTCAGCAAGAGCTACGGATTTCATGTGGGGACGTCGGCAATTTGTGCAGGGCAGATGGACATGATTAAACGAGTGCTTGTTGTGGAAGATGATGATCTGTTCCGAAAGTCGGTCTGTGGTTTCGTTTCCGCGATGGGATACGATCCCATTCCGGCCGAGTCGGCGGAGCAAGCGCTGGGCCAAAGCTCGAACGGCCTGATCGATCTTATTCTTACAGATTTTCAATTGGGGAAAATGAACGGAATCGATCNNTGCCCACTATCCTCATGTCGGGCTTTTTGAGCGATGATGTGCGCCAGCGTGCCACCGATATTTCGGTCAGCGCGATCATTCGAAAACCGACAGACCTCGGGAAGCTGCAGGATCTTCTCCCCAACCTGCTGGGCGAAATGGTCTAGACTGTGTGACAATTGCGGAGCCGGGAAGCATGCTGAATGAATCCGCGCATTTCAAGAGGTGCACTCTCTGCGCGATGGAGTGGCCGACACGAGACGATTTTCTCAACGATCCAGACACAACATTTGATGGATACCTCTACGTGAAGGATCGCATCAGACGTGGGTTGCCCGTTGATGGTTTACTCATCTTCACACACCGCAGCGGTCAATGCGGTACTACGCTGGCAATTTCCGCATCACGGTTTAAGCAGGATGAGTAGCGGTCCGGGGTCAGGAAGGTCCGCATGGAGACAAAAGGGCAGAAGACTTCTCTGGAGAGCACAGGTTCCGAGGGATCTCGCTGCTGCTCAGAATGCCACCATCTCCAGGATGACGGGTCAGAGCATTTCCCCGACTGCAGGTATTTTATCCTCTCCGACGACATCGACGACGATGATATATTGATCATCGCGCACCGGTTCTCTTCACAGTCATCTCATCTTCCGGATTCCCGATCATACGCATTTCAGCCAGGTGGACGATACGGCGCTTCACCGGGTTCCTGAAGTGTCCACGCAATCCACACCCATCCTCTCAACCTCCCCCTAACGGCGAAAGCCCCGCTCAAGTTGTGCGAAACGGCAGCACACTGCTTTGGTATGCAGTTTGCTCGTATGGATAGCCGTCCCTTGGTGCATGGATCTCTCATGCCAGATTGTGAACACGCTTGAGAACCAGTTACTGAACATTCCTGTCCCCAAGTATGTGCATCATGCCGGGTAGTGCGCACAGCGGTCAAGACGGACGTATGTAAAGTGATCGTCAATGCTCGTCCCGGAGACTGTTCCGGCCGATAATCAAGAAGAGAGAATGGAATTGGTGCCATAGACTCAAGGTGACAAGGACAATCCTTGCAGTTATGGTACAATCTTCAACATCTCTTTCGATAGCTGCCCGATATTTCGGCGGACGTCCACAGCCTTACTGGCATTGGGTTGGAGGGTCCATTCAGTGTGGGAGGAGGATCAAATTGTGTCTATGAAAAACCCTATTTGGAGCAAAAGGCAATGAGCATAAGAACCCAATTTGCGGCAGGGCTGACGGACCATTTCTTCCAGGCAACGGGTATTGTCGTTGGTTGGCTCATGGTTATTACGCCGTTCGCTCTCGAAGCTGCAATCGCCCAGGAATCTCCCTATTTGCCTGTTGCGGAAGTCATGCCGGAACCTGTCGGAGGACTTTCCGCCATCACCAAAAAGGTTGTATATCCCGAGGGAGCGAAGAAAGCGAATATCGAAGGGAAGGTCTATGTCATTGCATATATCAACGAATCAGGTGATGTCGATGAAGTAAAAGTCATCAAAGGTCTGGCTCTGGGATGTGATGAAGCAGCGGCAAAGGCGGTGAAGGAGTCAAAATTTTCACCTGGAAAGCAGAACGGCACAGCGGTCAAGGTCCAGCTTTCCTTGCCCATCGTGTTCAAGATGATCAAATAGCCGTACAGCAAAACAAGGAGCTCTCATGAAATGGCTGCAGAGTAAGAAATTCGTCAGGAAAATCCAGAACGGCTACCTTGCATTGGGTCTTATAGCAACAGTGATCATCAGCGTAAACCTTTTCTATCTTTCCCGGACGAATACCGCTATCGACGAAACCATTTTCCGTGGTTACATACGACCCAAGGAAGCCATCGAAGGCATTCACGCGGAGCTGCTAACGGCNNAGCATCTCCTCATGAGGATGGCTGTAAAAGAGTTTGCTTCTGATTTCAAAACGGACATGAACTCATACCTCCGGTCAAAAAGCAATATTGATGCGACACTTGACTCCCTGGGCCAAATGTTGAAAGATCCTGAGATGGAGAAGGGGCTGGACAGCGTGAAGCAACGCTGGAAGGATTACAAGAGCTTTGTGGGAGACCCGGTGCTAAGTGCCGCAATCACGAAGAACTACGAAATGGCCGCCGACATCGCTGGTACCGACGGCAAGAA
Organism: Ignavibacteriota bacterium; assembly: GCA_003161755.1. Next base: position 12,636 of record PMNP01000125.1, read on the forward strand.
GCTTGGTGTGGAAATGATGACGACATTTAACAATGTCAACGCCACGCTGACCAGCCGCGCAAAGGACCTCCAGGAATCGATGGCGGCGACGTACCTTCGCATCGCGGTCATTTCCATCATTGGCATGATCGTCGGGATAGTGGTCTTCCTGTTCTCAACGTTTTACGTGGCGCCCAGAATGACACGCCCCATTGTGCGGTTGAAAGAGACCATGAACTCTCTGTCCAAAGGAAACTACAACCTCTCTGTGGAAGTGATCTCCACGGATGAATTCGGGGAGCTCGAACAGGCATTTAAGACGTTTACGGAAAATGTCAAATCGCAGGTTGCTGCTCTCGTGCGTGTTTCCGAAGGAGACCTCTCGGCGGAGATTGCAAGAAGTTCGGATCAGGATATGCTTGGGAACAGTCTCGTGCAGGTGGTGACGACCCTGCANNTTCGATTGTCGAAGGTATTAACACCACACTCGATGCAGTAATTCACCCGGAAGAGGCGGCATTGCGGGTGCTTGCCGCAATGGCTGGTGGAAACCTCGTGGCGAGGATGGAAGGAGAGTACCAGGGAGACCACCAACGTCTCAAAGATTCAATCAATCAGGTGGGTCAGAATCTGGACCAAGCTCTCACGGAAGTCGCGGAAGCAATTAACGCCACTGCCAGTGCATCGAGCCAAATCAGTTCTTCCACCGAAGAAATGGCGTCGGGAGCTCAGGAGCAGCTTACACAGTCAACTGAAGTGGTCGCAGCAGTCGAGGAAATGTCAAAGACCATCATTGACAATGCCAAGAACGCAAGCCTCACGGCAGAAGTAGCAAAAAAAGCTCGTCTTACGGCTGAAGCAGGGGGAGAAGTTGTTCGAGAAACTGTCTCAGGAATGCGTGCCATTGCGGCCGTTGTGGGAAAGAGCGTTGAAACGGTCAGGCAACTTGGTAAGTCCAGTGACCAAATTGGGGAGATCGTGATCGTCATTGACGACNNCTCAATGCGGCCATCGAGGCTGCACGCGCAGGGGAACAAGGAAGAGGCTTTGCCGTAGTGGCCGACGAGGTGCGGAAACTCGCTGAGCGGACCACTAAGGCCACTAAAGAGATTGCACAAATGATCAAGCAAATCCAGCACGATACTCAGGGAGCAGTTCAAAGCATGGAAGAAGGTACGCGTAAAGTGGATTCCGGCATAGAGCTAGCCGACAAGGCAGGATTATCCCTCGAAGAAATTGTGAAGGTGAGCCAGCAGGTCACCGACATGGTCATGCAAATTGCGGCAGCGTCGGAACAACAGTCTAGTGCAAGTGAGGAAATCACAAAGAACGTCGAAGGCATTAGCACGGTCACAAACCAGACTGCCTCCGGAACGCAGCAGATCGCCAGGGCAGCTGAGGATTTGAACAGACTCACAGATGCCTTGCAGCAGATGGTCACCAGGTTCACGCTTGGTGGTGCGGAATCTCGCGTCTACAATCCTGGTCAAATCCATGAGCAGAGGGGAGCCGATATCGCGGTCCGAGCGAATGGGAAGCTCGTGAAAAAGACCTGATGAAGGATTTGCCTCATCGCATGAATCGAGAAAGCAACGCCCCGTCAGTCCAGGGGCGTTTTCTATTCAGGAATAGGGGGCGGTACACATCACTGTGCGATTGTAAAGACTACAATATGTCCTGTGTGAACGAATTTCAGCTATGGTTGATTCCACGGCCAAATGGCTAGAATTAGCCATGACTAGGAAGACCTGCCAATGAACAGTGGAAAAGAACCGTCATAGCGACTCCGATAGCTGATTTCCTCACCCATCACTTGGCACGGCTTTAGAAGATGTAATGACACGCATCATCTCTTTGGGTGATGGTTTCATTGGGTGTTCAGAGACACTAAGCCAAGAGATTCTCGCTATGCCGCAAGCCAGGGTTCTCATCGTGGAAGATGAAAAAATCGTTGCGCTCGACCTTGAGCAGCGGCTTCGCTCCTTTGGGTATGCAGTCATCGGTATCGTCTCCTCGGGGAAAGCAGCGATGGCGAAAGCGAAAGAAACGACTCCCGACCTGATACTGATGGACATCACGCTCAATGGGGAAATGGATGGGATCCAGACCGCATTGGAAATTCAGAGGATCCAGGACATTCCTGTGATCTATGTGACGGCTCACGCGGACGGCGTGACCATTGAGAGGGCAAAGCACACCGGGCCTTTCGGGTATGTCCTGAAGCCGTTTGAGGATCGTGAGTTGCGCTCGGGAATCGAAGTGGCGTTGTACAAGCACTCAATGGAGGCGCGGCTCAGGCAAAGCCAGAAGTGGCTTTCAACGATGCTTCAAAGCATGGCCGATGCGGTAATTACGACAGATAAGAGTGGTTGCATTGCTTACATGAATCCGGCGGCGGTTCAAATAACCGGATGGATGGAGCATGAATCTCTCGGACGAAGACTGGAAGAGGTTTGTCCCTTTTTGAATGCCCAAACCGGAGAACCACAGGAGAATCCGGCTCTTTTGGCAATGAACGGGTCTCCAGTCTGCGGCAGTGACATTGTACTCGTAGGCAAGAACGGGGATCGGATCTGGATCGACCACACCACGGCCCCCATAAGGGGAGATGATGATGCGATCAACGGAGCGGTAGTGGTTATCCGTGACAATACCGATCGTCGGAACGCCGAAATAATGAGGCGCGAAAGTGAAGAAAGGTTTCGGGGGGCGTTTGAATTTGCCAACAGCGGGATGGCGCTCGTGTCCCCTACCGGGAAGTTTATGAAAGTCAACCGGATGCTCTGCGAGATTCTGGAGTATGAAGACCATGAACTGCTTGCGAAACAGGCGGACGATCTGATTCATCCGGAGGATCTTGACGAGGTCCGCGCAATAAACAAGAGCATGCTTGCAAGGGAATATGCCTCGCACTGGCATGATCAACGGTACCTCAATCGTTCCGGCCGCGTGGTGTGGACTCTGGTCAGCACGACGCTCATCCGGGATCATGATGACCAACCGCTGCATTTTCTTCTCATGGTTCAGGATATCACCCAGAGAAGAAAGGCCGAAGAAGATCTGAGGGTCCAGAAGGCGCACTTCCAGCATCTTTTTGAAGGTTCTCCGGAAGGCGTTGTCATCATTGATGGGCAGGGAAACGTGGCCGATGCCAACACCGCCTTTCTGACGCTATTCCAGCTTACGCTGGAAGACGTGCGGGGGAAGAACCTTAATTCTTTGATCGTTCCGGAGGACAAACTCCATGAAGATGTTCTTCTCTGGAAAAAGGTGTACTCCAATCAAGTGGTGCAGGCAGATGTGGTGAGGAAGAGGAAAGATGGGTCGCTGATTCAGGTCTCTCTTCTGGGTGCATCCATCATGCTCTCGGGAAAAACCGTGGGCGTATACGGGATCTATCGTGATGTTACTGAAAAGAGAAAAGCTGAAGAGGCGTTGTGGCGTGAACGGTCTCTATTAAGGACGCTTATCGACAACTTGCCAGACTACATTTACGTAAAGGATGCCGGCGATCGGTTCATGATTGCCAACACGGCGGAAGCGAGGTTGTTGGGAGTATCTTCTCCCGATCTTCTTGTGGGGAAAAGTGATGCCGACTTTCTTCCGCCGGCAATCGCTGAACGAAATTGCCAATCCGAACTCGGCCTGCTACGCTCCGATGAAACCCAGATCAATGTTGAAGAACTTCTGCACGACAGCAAAGGGGGCATGCGCTGGGTTCAAACCAGCAGGGTGCCGCTCCATGATGAGACGGGAAAAGTAATAGGCCTGGTCTGCCTGAGCCACGACATCACTACACGCAAACAGATCGAACACGACCTGAAAGAGGGCGCGCTCCGTTTGCAGACCATCATCGAAACGGTGGATGAGGGCATTACGGTCAGTAGGAAAGATGGATACTTTGAGGTCTTTAATTCCAAGATGGAACAAATCACCGGCTATTCACACTCGGAGGCAAATACCCTCACCGATATCGCTTCAGTACTTTTTCACGACAGCGATAGTCACTTTCGGTGGGAATCGGCAGTGAGGAGCATCCTCGAGACGGGGCAGACGCAGGAAATAGAAGTGCTGGTTGTAACAAAGTCGGGAGAAGAAAAGGCCCTTCTGGTTTCGGCGGGCCTGGTACAGTATGAAAACAGGCCGATGATTCTCAG